>NZ_PRLH01000160.1 GCF_003013815.1 Cyanothece sp. BG0011
TTTACGTCGTCACTGGAACTATGCGCTAGGTCAGCGTTTGGACTGGTTAAGACGGACTCGATGTGCTATTGATAGATGCAGTTTAATTAGTGAAACCATAGGAGAAATACCAGAAAAAGTTAATTATTACACTCAACAATCAGATTTAAAACAGACAAAAACTCTCTTTCCTGACTACAAAAATATCTACTGCGAAGTTCAACAGATGAATCTTCAAAGATTAGAAAAAGCCTGGAAAAGATGGTTAGTTCCAGATAAAAAAGGTAAAAGAGGAGGGCGACCTAGATTTAAAAAAGCTGGTCAATTAAGGTCTTTTAGTTTTTCGAGAGTTAATCATCCCAAAGCTGTTATCAAGTTTCAAAATAATTGTCTTTGGACAAAAAAATGGGGAGCTATACCAGTTGTAATCCATCGTCCGATTCCTGAAAGTTTTATTCTTAAAACAGCTACAATCGTTAAAAAAGCAGATGGATACTATGTCTGTATTACAGCAGAAGATGAGACGATTCCGAATGTTATTCCCATAGATAATATCAAATCAGCAGTTGGAATTGATGTAGGATTAAAAGAGTTTTTGACTACCAGTCAAGGAAAAACAGTTGCTGTTAAAAAGATTTATCGCAATCGACAAAAGCATTTAGCTCGTCAACAACGTAAATTAGCCAGAAAAAATAAAGGGTCAAAAAACTATGAGAAACAACAAAAAAGAATAGCTTTAACTCATCAAAAAATTGCTAGATATCGAAAAGACTGGCACTACAAAACAGCACATTGGTTGGTCAATAATTATGATTTTATTGCTTGTGAAGACTTAAACATCAAAGGGTTAGCTAAAACTAAATTGGCTAAGAGTATTTTAGATGTCGCTTGGGGAAATTTCTTAACAAAATTAGAAGCAGTGGCGGTAAAACGCGGCGTTTGGTTTGTCAAAGTTAGTCCTCATGGAACGACAGTAAATTGCTCAAGCTGTGGTCATAAAGTTCCGAAAACACTATCAGTTAGATTACATGAATGTCCGAAATGTAATTTGACAATGGATAGGGATGAAAACGCCGCAGTTAATATTATAAAAAAGGCATTGCAAATACATGGGGTGGGTCTCATCCCGTCTGCCTGTGGAGGCTTAGTCAGTGGACAGCCTGTGAAGCAGGAAACTTCTGGAACTGAGTATATGCAGTTATCTCTGTTTTAGAAGCCCCCGTTATACCGCCCAAGCGGTTAACGGAGGGAGAACGTCACTCAGTAGCCAACATTAACTCATCATCAACAATCACCACAAAAAAGAATGTTGATAGGATATTGTTTGGTCAACAATAGGTAAATAACGGGTATTGTTAGCCCATTTTAATTCTGCTACCGACCCACCGAAACGAGTTTGATGATTAAGTAGCCGAATATGAGGAATAATCATACTCAGAGATTGTTCTATTTGTTGTTGTGCTTGCTGTTTATCCATAAAATTTACCAGTTACTCCCTGAAATATTTTAACCAAATCGTCTAAACTTTGGTTCTTAGCTTGTTGCAATAATTCTGTGTCATCATTAGCGTACAAACTATACTCATTATTTTGAGTAATTGGCTGGTTATCTCGCATTAAAGAAACAATTTCTTTCATATTTAATAACACCTGGTCTTGAAAAGATTTGCCAGCAATTGAATCATTTTTGATAGGAGCATTTAGCGGTCTATTTTCAATAGGAGTATTTAAAATTTTTCTTAATTGTAGTCCTTCTCCTAGAATCTTTGTATCAATTTTCTCATTTAAACCGAGTCCTGCTGACAAACCTAATTGTTCTTCTATTTGAGAAATATCAAACTGTGGAGTTGAGTTATTAAAAACTAGATTATCCGTAGGTTGAGGAGTAACAAATACTGGTTTATTTTTATTAGTATTAAGCGGTTCTCTGTCCCCTCCAATCCGAGTAACAGGAATCTTTTTAACCTCAATCTTATTCCCTCTCAAACGGGTTTTTTGTTTAGAATTATCTTCAAGTTGACTCTCGGCAATTCTCTGTCCAGATAAAGCGTTTTGATATTCGTTATTTAACTTATCTCGTTCTAATTGCTGAGTAACAGCTAAAGCCTGTCCTCTTAAATCTAATTCCTGAAGGGAAATTGCGCCTTCTTGAGCAACAGAAGCTTGATTTTCTCGTGCTATTTGAATAGCCGATTGACCCTGAGAAATAAGTAATTGACCTTGCTTTTGAATTAATCCTAATTGTTGAGAATAAAGATTAACCAAAGCTTGGGCTTGCTGTTTTTCCGCCTCAGTCTTAGCCCCTGTCGCTTGAATTTGAGCCTCTTTTAATTTAGTTTGAGCCTCTAACTGTTGCTGTTGATTTTGCAGTTTAGAAGATTCTAAATTAAACTGAGCTTCCTTAACCGCTCGTTCAGCAGCAAGGTTATTCTGTTGTATTTGTAATTGAGTTTTTTGTTTTTCAAACTGTAAAGATTCTCGCTGTATTCGTTGCTGTTGTTCAAGGGCATCTCTTTTTAATTCAAATTGTCTCCGTTCTTCTTGGTGAATAGCTCTGAGAATATCTCTCTCGGTAACACGGCCTGCTAAGCCTAAACGCCCTAACTCTTCAGTTAAAACTCGTCTCTGATTTTCTGAAAGTTCCCCCTGTAATTGTTGATATAAACTCTTGGCTTTTTCTAATTGCTGAAGACGTAAATTAGACCTTTCAATTTGAGCATTAATGATAGTGGCTTCAAGGTCATTTTGAGCATTCTGTAACCGTTGCTGGCGGTCTAAAGAAGCCTCTACTAAACTAAGCCGATTAAGCAAAACATCATAGTTGCTTAACTCTTGCTTCTGTAATGCGATCGCCTGTTGTTGCAGCCCTAACTGCTGTTGTTGGAGTTGAGTTTGTTCCCTCAATTTATTGAGAGCCATATCTCGAACTTTCTGCTCAATTTCTTGCTCAATTTTCAGGAGATCAAGAGTTTTAGAGGCGATCGCCTCTTTAGCCTTAAATCGATCCTGTTCATTATCAGCAAAATTTAACCGTTCTCGTTCAATTTTTATCTCTTCATTAATCCGTTGCTTGGTTGATTCAAGCTTCTTAATTTCAGCTTCTTCATGGCTCAAAACACCAGCCATTACCATCTTTTGAATATCGATCGCCCGTTCGGTTTCAGCGAGGGCGATCGCAGATAGAGAGGTGCTAACTTTCGCCTCCATATCATCCACTGCTTTTTCAGCCGTGTCAGTAGCTTTTTGAACAGCTTGAGTTGCTTGTTCTGGTGTTTTAGTTTTAGCTCGTTGGGCCGCGGCCTTTAGCCCTTGATCTGCCCCTTCATTCAAAGTGTCCGCACGTTGTTTTTTAGCTCTTTCTTGGATTAATTCACCTAAAACCTCATCTACCGCTTGTTCCCGTGCGTTAGTACGAGTATAGGCAACAGGAGAATTAAACCCTTTGGTAGCTTTAGCTTTCTCTTCTAAGCGTTTATCAAATTCTGCTTGATCTAATCCTAACTCCCCGGCAACTTGACGACCAGCGGCTCCAGGTTGCCCCCCTGGTCCTAGTTGATTGGTAATCTTTTCGTAGCCTTCAGCTACTTTATCAATGGCGACACCAGCCCCTTTTAATAAAGGTCCCAATATTTGCCCCAATTCAACGGCCAACCTTGTCGCATCAGCAAGTAACCGAACGAACGTATCCATCACCTCAACCATTTCTGATAAAGCTTTGGGATTCTCCGAAAGATAAGTGAATAAATCTAAAGCCAACTCCGTACTGGTTTCTAACCCTGCTGATATTAAATTCTCAAAAGAATCTGCGATCGCCTCACTTAATCCAGCGTTTTCTTTGAGCAGGTCGGTGAATTCCTTAGTAGAGTTCTTAAGCCCATCAAAGAGAGTTTTATTAGCGGTGATGTTGTCAATAATTGACTGGAAGAATCGAGTAGCGGTCTCAACGCCAGGAGCGAAAGCTGAAGCTAAATCAAGCTTGAGGACTCCGATAGACCCCCCTAAAGCCTCAGTTGCACCAGCCAAACCTTGTTGCAATTTTTCCTTATTAGCTTGGGCTGTTCCTCCTAACTGAGCATAGGCCGCATCGACTTCCCCTAGTCGCTGTTTAGTCGTTCCCAACAACTTCAGGAAAGGTCCGATTGCTTCTCGTCCAAAAATATCTTGAGCGAACTGGCCTTGTTGTTGAGCATTGAAACTCTCAAAAGCAACCTGCAACTCAGGAATCAAATCGTAAATATTCCGCAGTTCACCATTAGCATTCCGTGCCTGAATCCCTAATTGTGCGATCGCCCCTTTCGCCGCGTCACTACTAGGATTAGCAAGTCCAAGAATAATATTTTTAAGGGCCGTGCCGGAAGCCTCTGCCTGAATCCCGGCATCAGCGAACAAACCAAGAACTTTGACCGTAGATTCAAAATCCTGGTTAAAACTAGAAGCCGTTCCCCCAACTGTAGCAATACCTTGCCTAATCTTAGAAAGGTTAAGGGCTGAGGAAGTGACGTTCTCCCTCCGTTAACCGCTTGGGCGGTATAACGGGGGCTTCTAAAACAGAGATAACTGCATATACTCAGTTCCAGAAGTTTCCTGCTTCACAGGCTGTCCACTGACTAAGCCTCCACAGGCAGACGGGATGAGACCCACCCCATGTATTTGCAATGCCTTTTTTATAATATTAACTGCGGCGTTTTCATCCCTATCCATTGTCAAATTACATTTCGGACATTCATGTAATCTAACTGATAGTGTTTTCGGAACTTTATGACCACAGCTTGAGCAATTTACTGTCGTTCCATGAGGACTAACTTTGACAAACCAAACGCCGCGTTTTACCGCCACTGCTTCTAATTTTGTTAAGAAATTTCCCCAAGCGACATCTAAAATACTCTTAGCCAATTTAGTTTTAGCTAACCCTTTGATGTTTAAGTCTTCACAAGCAATAAAATCATAATTATTGACCAACCAATGTGCTGTTTTGTAGTGCCAGTCTTTTCGATATCTAGCAATTTTTTGATGAGTTAAAGCTATTCTTTTTTGTTGTTTCTCATAGTTTTTTGACCCTTTATTTTTTCTGGCTAATTTACGTTGTTGACGAGCTAAATGCTTTTGTCGATTGCGATAAATCTTTTTAACAGCAACTGTTTTTCCTTGACTGGTAGTCAAAAACTCTTTTAATCCTACATCAATTCCAACTGCTGATTTGATATTATCTATGGGAATAACATTCGGAATCGTCTCATCTTCTGCTGTAATACAGACATAGTATCCATCTGCTTTTTTAACGATTGTAGCTGTTTTAAGAATAAAACTTTCAGGAATCGGACGATGGATTACAACTGGTATAGCTCCCCATTTTTTTGTCCAAAGACAATTATTTTGAAACTTGATAACAGCTTTGGGATGATTAACTCTCGAAAAACTAAAAGACCTTAATTGACCAGCTTTTTTAAATCTAGGTCGCCCTCCTCTTTTACCTTTTTTATCTGGAACTAACCATCTTTTCCAGGCTTTTTCTAATCTTTGAAGATTCATCTGTTGAACTTCGCAGTAGATATTTTTGTAGTCAGGAAAGAGAGTTTTTGTCTGTTTTAAATCTGATTGTTGAGTGTAATAATTAACTTTTTCTGGTATTTCTCCTATGGTTTCACTAATTAAACTGCATCTATCAATAGCACATCGAGTCCGTCTTAACCAGTCCAAACGCTGACCTAGCGCATAGTTCCAGTGACGACGTAAAAGTTCTAACCACTGGTTTATACACTCTGCTTGCTTTTGATTAGGCTTGATTCGGTACTCAAATGTCAGTATCATAATACTATTATTGTAGCACTTATCGTTGTTAATGAACAATAGTTATAGTAAAGAAAATAGGTCAGTTTACTTACTTGCCGTACATATTGTCTTAGTGACTAAATATCGGAGAAAAGTCATTACCCCTGACATCCTATCTCGTCTGCAACGAATTTTCACAGATACTTGCAGTAAATGGGATTGTCGATTAGTAGAATTTAATGGTGAAACAGACCATGTTCATCTACTTGTTGAGTTTAATCCTAAAGTTCAACTTAGTAAATTTATTGCTAATTTAAAAACTGTTTCTTCTCGTTTAATCAGAAAAGATTTTTCAGATCATTTAACTCAATTTTATGGACAAAAACCTGTGTTCTGGACTGGTTCTTATTTTATTGCTACTTGCGGTGGTGTAACGATTGAACAACTTAAACAATATGTTGAAAAACAACAATCTCCTGTTTAAAAGGACTCCCTATGGTCGGTTTATTTTTTGGTCGGTAATTCCCCTCCCCCTAACATTCGTATAAGGGGAGACCCCTTACCGACATTTAAGTTGGATAAATTGCTGTCCCTTAGCAATTTGTCCAAAAATTAATTGATTGAGTCTCGCTCCCAAATCAATTCCAATCCCCTGTATTAGAGACTCCCTGAAACTTTGCCCACTCTGTTGCCCACTTTGCTCTATTAGCCTCTCCGCTTCGTCCAATCGCCTCCGAAGCGTTTGAACATCAGCATCTAATCTTAACGTAAGTCTTCCTAAGTCTGTCATTTGCGATCGCCCTCCCTCCCCTCCAATATCGGGAAGTTCCGAGACGATAATCAGGGGCTAAATTTAGCCCCACAACAAAAAGCGATCGCACATCTAGGCAAGGCGATCGCTTTTATTTCCTAATTTAATAGTGTCTGAGTGGGAATCAAACAACTATCTTTAGAGTAGCAGCCCATGCTATTTTCTGCAAGTCAAAGTAACTCGTTCACCTGGAATTATAGCAACAACTTTGCAGTATTTAAAAAGCAAACTTTTAACATACAAATTGTTAATTTCTGCTCTTTCGTCTGCAACAATTACTGATATTGGTTTTTTGATTGTATTGGACTGATAGCACTTTGTGGCACGATAGAGACAAGTCTCTTTTGTCCCTTCTGGGGGGTTGGTTGTTCCTGAATACAATAGGGCAAGGAAGTCCATTTCTGATGCTCCTGGCTCATCGTATCCAAGCATCTGCATATTAGCTCGAAGTCGTTTCTTTTCGCCTTTATTCGGATGAGAAACTTTAAGCCAATGCAATTCTAGAAGGTCATCTTCTGATAAGTATTCGATTTCAAACCATGAGCATTTTTCTGATACTAATGGGGAACCGAATCCTTTGAAGTTTTGAGCCTTTTCAACGTGCTTTTTCAATCTTGTTGCTTTTGACATTATTTATTTTCTTCTAATAGCAAGGGTAGGATGTCCCCAGGTTCCACCGTTGGCACCTTCATCTGATTGAACTACCACCATTTGGTGGTAGTTGCCTTGAAGTGCCTCCACACAAACTACCTCAGATTGTAGGGAGTTCCCTCAAACCGTTAGGTATTCCTGCGTTTGCTTGAGTCGAAATTGACATCCTCACGCGACCTACGCTCCGGTGAAGGTCGGTGATTCCCCCTCAAAACAGTGTTAACTGAATATTTTGGGGTTTTCTAATCAACCTATTTTTTGCTTTTTCCCAAGAATTTCACCTCATCTGCAATGAACGGCAATTGTGCGCCAAGAGACGAATTAATCCAGTCCATTAATGATGACAAAGATTCAGGAAATTCATCTTTCAAGATATCATAACAGACATGAAACAAAATCATTCTTGCTTGGGGTAGGTCCATCTTCAGTTGGTCGGCCAATGCACCTGGAGAAAGAGACCACATTTTCTTTAAGAGAGAAAAATCGATATATGCTACCAAATCTCGCAAGGGATAACAAGAAGCCATCAACTTGAAACGAGCAGTTTCTGCTGAATCCGCAAACGAAACATTGCCAAGAATCTGATCGATTGTCTCACAATCTTCTTTGATTTCTTTAGGCGATCGCTCTACCGGTTCACCGAGAAAGGCCAATGGTTTTTCTTGCTGAACTGGCATGTTGAATCCTACCAGTTGATGAAGACACATCCGAACGCCAAGTTTCATTAACTGAGTCGCCATTTTAGGATTGTCTTTAGGCAACCACTCGCAAATCAAATCCTCTGACAGCAACCGAACACCTTGTAAACCTCCCTGTGTCTGAATTTCAGCCGTTTTTGCTAAGTCAGAATTGACATCCTTTACCCTCATCTGCACAGTAGTTCTGTTAATCCCGCTCATCCGCGCATAACCGGAAACAGTTGCAAAACTCTCGCCTGTGTTAACATCAATTACCAATTCGATGCCGTTTTCGCCGTCGAAGCGTGTTAAATTCATTGTATTGACCTCTGTAGTAGGTTGATCACGCCCTGGGGTATTTGCAGTACCGCCGGGGCTTTTTGCAAGAATAGCACATCCTTACTAAAAAACAAGAGCAAAAAACTGTAATACGCTTGTAACTGGCTTTGTATAAAGCTTTCGTCTAACTCCATTAAATGTAATATGCTTGTAATATAATTTTTTGAGATGAGCGAAAAAAGACGGCACTACAAATATATTACATAAACGCCAAAAAAAAGAGCCTTCGAGGGCGTTTTAGAAGTAAGAGGCTAAAGTTAGCACCAGGTAAAGGTTTCGGGAAGTTTAAGCCACTGAAATGTCAACCCCACTAAATCTTACAAAGAGGATGAGAATTTGAATTGTAAAAAAACAATTTCCTGAAATGACTAATTAAGAATTTAGATAATAGTTTAACTTGTAAGGTGGGCAATGCCCACCCTACGATCAAGAAACGACTTCAACTTCAACACTGGGAACGTCTTCATCTGTTTCCTCTTTATTAAACAGCAATTTATTATCTTTGCAATCAATAAAAATAGTGTCCCCAGAATCAAACGTCATTTCTAATATTTTGGTAGCGATAGGATTCTCTAACTCCCGTTGAATTGCCCGTTTTAAAGGCCTAGCACCATACACAGGATCATAACCAGAATTGACGATATAATCAAGGGCTGCATCGCTCAATTCTAAGCTAATATTTTGCTCTTTTAACAACCGTTCAATACGCTTAAGTTGTAAGGTAACAATGCGTCTTAATTGCTGTTTCTTGAGAGTATGGAAGATAATTAAATCATCAATACGATTCAAAAATTCAGGGCGAAAATGCTTCCGCAATGCTTGTAAAACTTTCTTACGCATGGCTTCATAATTGTCATCATCCCCTGCTAAATTTAAGATATATTCGCTACCAATATTACTGGTCATAACGATGATAGCGTTACGGAAATCGACGACACGCCCCTGAGAATCGGTAATGCGTCCATCGTCAAGCACTTGTAATAAAATGTTAAAAACGTCAACGTGCGCCTTTTCTACCTCATCCAAAAGCACAACGGAATAGGGACGACGACGAACTGCTTCGGATAACTGTCCCCCTTGATCGTAACCCACATATCCAGGAGGCGCACCAATTAACCGAGAAACGGCGTGTTTTTCCATGTATTCAGACATATCAATGCGAATCATGGCATCTTGGGAGTCAAAGAGAAACGCAGCTAACGCTCTCGCTAATTCTGTCTTTCCTACGCCAGTAGGCCCCATGAATAAAAAGGAACCAATGGGACGAGAGGGGTCTTTCATTCCGGCCCTAGCGCGACGAATGGCTGCTGCAACGGCGGCAACGGCCTCCTC
>NZ_PRLH01000202.1 GCF_003013815.1 Cyanothece sp. BG0011
AAATATAGGAGGTTCCGTCTGTACTTTGTTTTAAGTGTTCGAGAATGCGTTTTTTACGATCATTAATGGCCATATTCTTAATGTGTGAAGTTTTGTAACTAAATCCAATTGTAGAAGATTTAGCTATCTCTGACTACTCCAAATTGAGCATATTTGCGTACAATGTTAAGAAGACAACAAAAAACTGAATGAAGAGTGTACAGTTTATGTTAGAAGCAGTTTCTAAAACTGATATTATTTATCCCAGTTCAGATGGTGAACCTGTGGCAGAAACTTATATTCATTTATATGCTATTTTAACCACATTAGAAGTCCTCAAACAGTATTTATCGGGACAGCAAGCGACAGTATTAGGGAATCAATTTATGTATTATAGTCAGGGACTTCCAAGAATGCGAGTTGCCCCTGATGTTATGGTCATTTTTAATGTGGAACCAGGGGGACGAGATAATTATAAAATATGGGAAGAAAAAGAGGTTCCTCAAGTTATTTTCGAGATGACTTCTCCAGGGACAAAAAGTCAAGATCAAGAATTTAAAAAGACATTATATGAACAATTAGGAGTTCAAGAATATTGGTTATTTGATCCTAAAGGGGAATGGATTAATGAAAAATTGAAAGGTTATCGTTTAAGAAATAATGTTTACGAAATTATTGAAGATAACCGCAGTGAACCTTTACAGTTACAGTTAAAAGTTGAAGGTCAATTAATTGGTTTTTATCGAGAAGATACAGGAGAAAAATTATTAATTCCTGAAGAGTTAGCAGCCGCTTTGAAACAAAAAGAAACTGAGTTAGAAGAGGAAAAACAAAAGGTGTCTGAAATGGAATCTATGTTAGAAAAATATCGTCAACAGTTTGGAGATTTACCCGAATAAATTCACAATTATTATGTTCCTCACCACTGATTATTTTAACGAAATTATTTATTGTTGTAAAAAAAGTTCTATCGGTAAACAGTTACCAACGGCTTTCTATGTTCATGTTAGTGCCATTAATTATCTTGATCTAAGATTACAGGAATATGAAAAAAAAGCCAGACTAACCGAAGATGTTGAAGGGGCAACTATCATAAAATTTAACACAGATAAGCCCATTATTTCCTATTTATTTTATCCCCAATTTGATAGTGATCCTCATCCAGCATTAATCTTAAGTATTGTTGTTAATTTAGATACAGAACAAGTTAGTTATTGGGACTACAAAAAGAAAAAAAATCCTCCTATTCTCCATAGAAAAGAAACCTTTATTACCTCTGATTATCCTCACTATGAACTGTTTAAGCATTTAACTAAAATGGAGGAAGCCTTAGAATTATTAACATTAAATGCGCCTATCGGAACTAAACAGGAATGGGAAAAAAGATTAAGTCGTAAACGAATTATTTTTGAGGAGCATTATTTAGCTTGTCATTGTCCTATTTTTCCGAAAGAAACCGTAAGTATTCAAATCGAAAGACATAAAGCTGCTATTATTAGAAATACCTTATCTCGTCCCGTTCGGTTAGCATTAGATTTATTATTATTCGAGGAAGAAACCACATTTTTTGACTATGGATGTGGTTACGGGGGAGATGTCGAAAGAATTGCCGAAGCTGGTTATAAAAGTCAAGGATGGGACCCTTATTATTGTCCCGATAATCAAAAAGCGATCGCTGATATTGTCAACTTGGGTTATGTCATTAATGTCATTGAAGATATTAATGAGAGACGGGAAGCATTAGTTAATGCTTGGGAATTAACTAATAAAATTTTAATTGTTTCTGCCCAGGTTTTAATCGATGATAGAGATAGAGGTGTGATTGCCTATGGAGATGGGATCATTACTAATCGTAATACCTTTCAAAAGTATTATGAACAAGAAGAACTAAAATTTTATATTGATCAAGTTTTAGAGGTTGATTCAATCCCCATCGGATTAGGTATTTATTTAGTGTTTCGAGATGAACTAGAGGCACAAAAATTCCGCGCCTCTCGCTTCCATTCTAGGGCAAAAACCCCAAGATTAATTACGAAAGTAAGACGATTTGAAGACTATGAATACCTCTTACAACCCTTAATGGAATTTTACACCGAACGAGGACGATTACCAGCCAAAGGAGAATTAAAAAATGAGGTAGAATTAAAAGAAGAATTTAGAAGTTTTCGCCAAGCATTTAAGGTTATTTTACAAGTTACTCAAGAAGATGATTGGGATATGATTACAGAAAAACGTCGTCAAGATTTATTATTATATTTGGCTTTAAGTCAATTTGATCGTCGTCCAAAAATGCGGGAATTATCCCCAGAAGTTAAACAAGATATTAAGTCATTATTTGGTAGTTATAATAGTGCTTGTATCATGGCTGATGCTATGTTATATCAAGTAGGAAATTTAGAAATTATTGCTCAACTGTGTCAAAAGCAAACCATTGGTAGAAAACTGAAAAATTCCCTACTTGTTCATATTAGTGTCTTAGAAACTTTAGAACCTTTATTACGCTTATATGAAGGTTGCGCCAGTCGTACGGTGGGAAGACTAGAAGAAGCAAATGTCATCCAATTTTCTTGGCGTATTCCTAAAATTACTTATCTATTTTATCCCGATTTTGATAATAATCCCCATCCTACCCTACACAGTCGGATGCAAATTCAATTAAGCAATTTACGGGTTAATTATTCTGACTATGCAGAAGATGATAATCCCCCGATTTTACATTATAAAGATAGTTTAGTGTCTCCTGAGTATCCTTTCTATGAAACCTTTAAACAATTAACGGAAAAAGAACAAGAATTAGGATTATTAGAGGATTATCGTCAAGTGAATCGTTTGTTAGGATGGTTAGACTGTTTAAAAGAAAATAATTTAATTTTAGAAGGCTATGAATTAAAATCTAAAGGGACAACATAAATATTAATTATTAGAGAAAATATGAAAACCGTAGGGTGGGCAAATCAAAAACTTGTGTCAACTACCTATAAATAAGAAAATTTTGCCCACCTTATAAAACTTGAATGGTACAGTAGCTTCAATATTAATTCTTATAAAAAATTAAAAAAGTATAAATAGAGGAACTATTTATACTTAATGATTGTCTCTTGGTTTCGTTGGCTTAAATTTTCTTAATTGACATATCCGAGTTCCTATTGTTATAGTCTTGGGAATAAGAAAATTGCTCAAATGTGGTGTGTGGGAAGTCTAGAAAATGAAATTATCTGTTGTGATTCCCTGTTTTAATGAAATTGGGACTATTGGTCAAGTGATTGAAGCAGTAAAAGCATCTCCTGTGAAAAATTGTGAGATTGTGATAGTAGATGATTGTTCAACGGATGGAACCAGAGAACTGCTACAATCTAAGCTAGAATGTGAAGTGGATCAAGTTATTTATCATCATAAAAATAAGGGAAAAGGGGCGGCATTGCGGACAGGTTTTGCAGCCGTAACTGGTGATATTGTTATTATTCAAGATGCTGATTTAGAATATGATCCTCAAGAATATCCGTTAATGATAGAACCCATCGTAAAAGGTAAAGCGGATGTAGTTTTCGGTTCTCGTTTTCAGGGAAGTCGTCCCCACCGAGTTGTTTATTATTGGCACATGGTAGGTAATAAATTTTTAACCACCTTATCCAATATGTTGACTAATATTAATTTAACGGATATGGAGACTTGTTATAAAGCCTTTAAACGAGAAGTGATTCAATCTATTAAAATTAAAGAAAGTCGCTTTGGGTTTGAACCAGAAATTACCGCAAAAGTTGCCAGAATGGGATGTCGTATTTATGAAGTTGGTATTTCCTATTATGGGAGAACCTATAAAGAGGGTAAAAAAATTGGGTGGAAAGATGGATTTCAAGCAATTTATTGTATTTTGAAATATAATTTATTTGGCTAATATTATCAGATTAAAGCCATGGAGTTCACCTTTTAATTTTTGAGTCCGTTGAATTCAAATTGGGATAATACCAAATCCGCTTTACCAAGTAGACTAACCAACAAAAGCAGCGATCAATGTTAGCTAAAATTTTTACTCTACTATCATAGGCAGATTTGGTATAAAATGGGGTGATTACACTTAAAGTTAGTTATTTTTAAAAAATCCTTATGAAAAGAAAATTGGCAAACGTAGTTAATCAATGGTTAGTGCCTTTTGGCGTAGAGATCATAAAAAAAAATAACTCGGTTAACCTCATGCCAACCTGGGAAAATCGGTTAAGTCACGCTCAATCTATTGGTTTTGCCCCTAAACAAATCATTGACGCTGGTGCTTTTAAAGGATTTTGGACTAAATCTGCCTTTAAGATATTTCCAGGCTCGCAAATAGTAACAATTGAGCCGAATCCTCATATCGAAGCTGAATTAAAGAAAAACTTATCCAATATAATGCCTCATCCTATAATAATTCAACGGGGAGTAGGGGAAACTCCTGGCGAATCCCAATTTAATATTTGGGGAGATCCCAAAACAGCAATGAGTGCTTCGCTGCAATCCCATGTTCAGGGGGAAGCCAAGATTAAAGTAAACATTAAAGTTGACACATTAGATAATATTGCCAAAGAATATAATATTCAACCAGATTTAGTCAAACTTGATCTCCAAGGGAGTGAATTAAAAGCTCTTAAAGGTGCAACTTCTCTACTTCAAACAGTTGAAATGTTTATGATAGAGTTTGGTTGTTTAGATGCCTATCTAAATCGCGCTACTCCTAGAGACATTATGGATGTTTTCTTTGATAATGACTATTGCTTATATGACATTGTTGATCTGCATTATCGACCTTATGATGGAGCATTGACTGGTGGAGATTTTATTTTTGTTAAAAACTCAAGTCCTCTGCGTGCTTATAAAAATTGGAACTAAAAATCTATGCTAAAAAAACATGGTTAAAAATATTAGTTTTTTTTGATAAATTAGAAAAGGGTTAAAATAAAAGGAGACACAAAATTGCTCACACTGGGTGTTAATATTGATCACGTTGCCACCATTCGCCAAGCCAGACGAACCGTAGAACCCGATCCCGTTGCGGCCGCCGTTTTAGCCGAGTTAGGAGGGGCAAACGGCATTACGGCACATTTAAGGGAAGATCGCCGTCATATGCAAGACCGAGACATTCGCATACTACGAGAAACCGTTCGCACCCACCTTAACCTAGAAATGGCTGCCACTGAGGAAATGGTAGCGATCGCCCTGGATGTTAAACCCGATTACGTTACCCTTGTGCCAGAGAAACGGGAAGAAGTCACCACAGAGGGGGGCTTAGATATCGCTGGAAGCCTCGAAAAGTTAAAAAACGTGGTGGATCGTCTTCAAAGTGCAAACATCCCTGTCAGCCTCTTTATTGACGCAGATGAGGCACAAATTAAAGCTTCGGCTGAGACTCAAGCCAAGTTTATCGAACTGCATACGGGAAAATATGCCGATGCACCGAATGCAGACATCCGTCAAAAAGAATTAGAATCTTTAAAACTAGGCTGTGAGCAAGCATTAAGCTTAGGATTGCGGGTTAATGCGGGTCATGGATTAACTTATATTAATGTTTATCCTGTGGCTTGTTTACCAGGCATGGAAGAATTAAATATCGGTCATACGATTGTGAGTCGTGCGGTATTAGTGGGGATGGAAAGGGCCGTTAGAGAGATGAAACTCGCCATGAGAGACTGTTTATAAATAAAATCTGACGGTAGGGTGGGCAAATGAGAAGTTTATCGAGACTATCTGTAAAATAAAAAACTTTGCCCACCCTACACAACGACAAAACTGCCTCCTGCCTCAAAGGAATTATAAATTATTAATAAACCCTGACCTATAATGTCCCCTTGAGTTGAATAATGGTAATTGGGTAAATAGCAATTAATTATTCAGCAATGACCACCTACCATTACGTTTTAGCTAGTCAACGCTTTCTTTTAGAAGAAGAACCCCTGGATGAAGTGTTGAGAGAAAGAGTCAGAAACTACCAAGAACAAAACAAAGAAATTGACTTTTGGTTAGTTAAACAGCCAGCTTTTATTGAAGCTCCAGAATTTGCTGAAATTAAAGCAAAATGTCCTCAACCTTCTGCCGCCATTATTTCTAAAAATTCTGAATTTATCACCTGGTTGAAATTACGTTTAGAATACGTTGTTAAAGGGGAATTTGAAGCCCCTTCTTCTAGTATTCCTGACCCCATTGCCTCTTTAGAATCTGTTTCATCCTAACGATAAATATCAGAAAAAAAGAGCAAAAAAGTTGATTTTTTCAACAGATAAAAGGGCGAACCACCGTTCGCCCCTACTATTAACTATCGGGGGTTACTTCAACGGTTTTCACCTCCCCTAACGCTCCGATAGCTTCTGCTGGTTTATCATTTACTGATAATTTAACGGCCCCTGCATTGCCAGCACGAATGGTTAAGGTTTCTTGAGCATCCCAACTTTGTTGCTCGCCTTCTTTTAAAATTCCTTCATATTCGACCTTACCATCGACACTAACCTGCAACCAGGAGTCTCCTTCGAGTTGCAATGCAGCGGTAATGGCTTTTTCGGTAGCCGGTTCGCTGGTGGTATCCTCGGCGGTTTCTGGTGGTGTGGGTGCGGTTGTTTCAGTTACCTCAGATGGGCTAGTGCTTTCTTCTGGGGTTTCTTGGGGAGACTCTAAAATAGGGGAGGGTTCCTCAGAAGAAATAATGGTTTCGGGTTGGGTAATAGGATTAGTATTTTCAGTGATTTGGGCGGTTTCTGCTGGTTGAGTCGCAGTAGAACTCGGTTGAGTTGTTTGACTGGGTGCAGTGGTTGTTTCTGGTTCGGTGACAGGGGGACTCACTGCCGTGGTTGCTTCTGGTTCGGTTGAGGGAGTAACCGTTTCAGTCTCTTGAGTTTGGGCCGTTTGTTCTGTGGCAGGAGGACGGGAAAAGAGATAAAATAATCCTGCAATGGCTCCTCCTAACACCACCAAGTAAATCCAGTATAATTTCAATTGTTTGAGCCAGGAAACCTCAGAGGGTTCGGCGGTTTCGTCAGAAGGATGGACTAAGGTGCGAGGTTTAGATTTAACGGCGACGGATTTATTATTATCGTCATTCACTAAAGTAGCAGGAACCTCTTGACCGATGTTAGATTCTTGAGGAGGCGCAGCGACTAAGTTAGGGGAAATAGTCGGTTTTTCTTGCTCAGAAGCGTTAATTTGATGGGATAAGCTGTGTCCATCTATCCCTAAAGCTTCCCCGTAACGACGAATAAACCCTTGTACATAGATTAATTCGGGTAACTGTTCAATATCAGCACTTTCTAAGGCTTTGAGCATGGGTAAACGGATAAAAGTCGTTGATGCTATTTGTTCAATACTTAAACCCTGTTTAACTCGTTGTTCCTTGAGATAAGTGGCAATTTTTTTAATTTGTTCAGCTTGCGTAGAACTATATTTACTCATTGGTATCTTTATGGTTAATAGGATTTTAAAAGGAGTGACGCATAATCACAGAAAGTAGATTCCATGTTAGGAAATAGTAACATTTGTTACGATTACAATTTAACAGAATTTGAGATTGTAGGGTGGGCAAATTAGATACTTATCTCGACTTATCATCATGGCTCAAATCTTTGCCCACCTTACATTAATTTTTTTACAATTTTATCCCCAAAACTTGAGTATAAGCTCCTCTTGCTTGGGTGACACCGATAGTTCTTTGGGAAGCTTCAATCATAGGACGACGTAAACTAACCACAATAAACTGTGCTTGTTGTGCTTGTTGTTGAATCATTTTTGAGAGTCTTTCCACATTTGCCCCATCTAAAAACATATCCACTTCATCAAAGGCGTAAAAAGGAGAAGGACGATATCTTTGTAGGGCGAAAATAAAGCTTAAAGCGGTTAAGGATTTTTCTCCCCCAGACATGGAACTTAGCCGTTGTACGGGCTTTCCTTTGGGGTGTGCAACGAGATTTAATCCCCCTTGAAAGGGGTCTTCTTCGTTTTCTAATTGTAAGTATCCGTCCCTTGAGAAAGGGTTTCAAATATGTTTTGGAAGTTCTCATTTACTGCGTCAAAGGATTCTTTAAATGACCTAAATCTTAAGGTAGTAAAGTTTTCTATCCTTAATAATAGTTCGGTTCTCTCTCCTTGAATGGTGGTTAATTTATCGGTGAGTTCGTTTAATCTTTCTTCTGTTTTTTGATGTTCTTCTAAGGCCAACATATTAACGGGTTCCATCCCTTCTAAGCGTTTTTGTCCGTTACGAATTTCTATTTGTAGTTGTTCAATATGAGGGGTTAAGTCTGTGGTCGTTTCATCTATTTCTGACAGTAAGGGGACTTCTGGTAAGGGGTGGGGTAATTCAGTTTTTTGGCTTTCTTGTTCTTCTTTTAAACTAATTAAACTCTCTTTTCTTTCTTGTTGTGTCGTTTGTAATTTCTCTAAATTCCAGATTTTTTGTTGATGATTTTTTTGTACTGTTTTTAACTGTTCTTCTGTGTTGTCCCGTTCTTTTTTGGTTTCTCCTAATTTTTGGGTTAATTCTTCTAATAGTTGTTCTAAGTTACTAATTTTATTGTTGACGGTTTCTAGCTGTTCCTTGATGTCAATTTTTTCATCATTTAACTTGACAATATTGCTTTTTTGTGCTTCTATTTTATCTTGATTTTCTTTAATTTTTTCCTCTAAAGAGGACAACTGACGGTTAATTTCTTGCAGTTTATTTTCTCCTAGACGCAGTTCATTTTCTCTTTCTTGGAGTTGGGTTTCTTGACTTTTTATTAGGGTTTGAATTTCTTGCCATTCGCTATGGGTGTGAGATTCTTCTAACTTTCTTAGTCTGTCTTGTTTTTGTTGTAATTCTGTGGTTAATGGGGGAATTTCAGCAGCCAGAATTTTTAATTGACTGTCTAAGGTTTCTGCTTCTTGTTTATGACGAGATAACTGTAAACTTAAATTTTCTTGTTGTCCGTTTAATCGTTTAATTTCTTTGTCTAATTGCTCCCGTTTTAATTGTTGTTCTCTTCCGCTTTGTCTTGCTTCGGTTAACTCGTGGTAGAATTGTTTAATTTGCTCTGATTTCTTTGTAATTTTTCTAAGTTACGAGATAGTAACTCTTCTAAATCAGTTAATCTTTGTTTTAAGGATTTAATTTCATGGGACTCTCCTTGAACTAAAGTTCCAAAACGAATTGATGAACGTTTAGGACGACTTCCTCCTGTCATGGCCCCACTGGTTTCTAATAAGTCCCCCTCTAGGGTAACAATGCGCTGTTTTCCTAAGTGGTGTCTGGCATCATTTAAGGTTTCAAACACAACTGTATTCCCGAAAACATAAGAAAATATTTTTTCATGTTCAGGGCGACAAAGCACTAAATTAACAGCTAAATCAATAAACCCTTGTGCATGGCGTAAACTATTATTGTTTTGCCCACGATAGGGTTTGATTTTTGTTAGGGGCAAAAAGGTTGCTCGTCCTGCTTTTGCTTGTTTTAATAGCTTAATTCCTGCAGCTGCTATGGTATCGTCTTCAACTACAACATAACCTAATCGTGATCCGGCTGCAATTTCTAGGGCTAATTGATAAGTGGGTTTAACCTGTCCTAATTGTGCCACTAAACCGCAAACGCCAGGTAAATCAGAGTTTAGAATAAGTTGGGTTGCGTAGGTTCCTTGGGCTTCTTGTTGTGCCTGTTGAGAGGCTTCTAAACGGTCTAATTGTCTTTGTTTTTCTCGATATTCTTTATCTAAACGGGTTTGGGTTTCTTCGAGGATACTTTTATCTTGTTCTGCGGTAGATAGTTGTTGAGCAAGTTGTTGTATTTTTTCTTCATGGGGAATGGATAATTGCTTAAATTCTTGTTGTTGGTTGTTGAATTCTGTTTCAATGGTTTCTAGTTGCTGTGTTTCATCATTAATATTATTTTGTAACTGTTGATATCGTTCTGTTAGCTGTGCTTGTTGGGTTAGCTGAGGGTTTAATGTATCTTGTAAAGTGGAAATTTGACGGCTTAATTTTGCTTGTTCTTGTACCCAAGCGTCAGACGCTTCTGCTACTGCGGCTGCTTGTTGTCTGGCCATTTCTAGGGTGTGAGAAGTCCGATTTCTTTGTTCTTTTAAGAGAGGTAATGTTTCTTGCTGCAGACTATTCTTATCTTGGGTGAGTTGAGATAAGTTTTGCTGTTGTTGGTTAATAATTATTTCAGTTTCGCTTATTTCTTGTTCGGTTTGTTGAATCAGATTGTCTAATTCTTCTTGTTTCTGTTGACGTTGGTTTCGTTGTGCTTTTTGTGTCGCTAACTGAGAAGCAACGGTTAACTGTTCGTCTTCTCCTAATGCTTTGACCTGACGGTTTAAGTCTTCGAGTTTAGCAGTATTTTCTTTTATCTTTTCAGCTAGTTCATTAATCCCTTGATTTAATTTTTGTTCCTCTTGTTCTCCTACAGTAATTTGAGTTTTCAGATTAGATATTTTTTGTTGTAATAACTTCCAAACTAATACCGTTTCCCATCCTTGTTTTTCCTGTATTTGTTGCTTTAATTTTTTATATTTTTCTGCTTTAATTTTATCAGCAGCTAACCGTTCTAAAGACCGTTTTAACTCAGTTTCAATAATCTGACAGCGTTCTTCTCTTTCTCTGACTTCCTCTAACGTTTCTTTTGTTTTCTCTATTTTGCGATCAAATTCTGCTACACCTGCTAATTCATCAATAATATTTCTTCTCTCTTTCCCATTCATACTAATAATGCGGGTAACATCCCCTTGCAACACCACATTATAGCCTTCCGGATAAATCCTTAAACGGTTTAATTGTTCATGAAGTTGACTAACATTACAAGGTTGATCATTGATATAATAAGTCGAGGAATAACTTCCCCCTTTGGTCACTCGTAACCGTCGAGTTACTGTCCATTCACTGCTGGTAATTAAACTATTTTCTATGTTAGTTTCTTCTGTCTGATTTCCCTGACCATTATTGTTATTTTCTTCAGTTAATGCTATCTTAGTAACAGGAGGATTATCTCGACTAAATTCTTCTAAATCTGTTAGATCAGACACATCGAAAGTAACAGAAACATAAGCCTCCTGAGTCTTACGATTATTGCTATGATTATGATTAATTAAATCAGGTAAACGTTCGGCCCGCATTCCCTTAGAGGTAGCCAACCCCAAGCAAAATAATAAAGCATCGAGTATATTAGATTTACCTGAGCCATTGGGACCTGATACGACAGTAAACCCAGGCAAAAAAGGAATGGCAGTGGTGCCACCAAAAGATTTAAAATGAGATAATTCGATGCGCTTAACATGAACCATAGGCGCGATGAGGATAGTATAATCGAAAGCTATAAAATAGCTGATCTATCTAGTTTAACAAGTTACGACCCCTTTAGGGGTACAAAAGTTTCAAAAGAACTAACATTTATTTATGACGACTAAGTTGCGATCGCGTCACTTGAGTAGTAATTGCAATCTTTTCCTAACATTTAGAACTTTTGATATGATACAATAAATTTAGTTTACAATAACTTTAATAAAAGAGTAGATTTCAAACTAGCTCAACATACTATTTAGCAAGAAAATATCTTTATGACAAGTGTAGAAAAAGACAATAAAACCTTATATGAATTAGACTTTGGAGAATGGATTGATCAACAAGTAATCGCACTCAAAAATAAGGATGTTAGTGCTTTAGATTGGAGTAACTTACAAGAGGAAATAGAATCATTGGGAGTAAGTGATAAGCGAGCAATTAACAGTTTGACTCGTCAATTATTAATTCATTTATTATTATATGCTTATTGGACTATTAATCGAGACTTTTATCTCTCTGGTTGGAAGATTGAGATCAATAATTTTAGGAACGATTTATCTGATTTTTTAGATTCTAAAAATTATTATCAGCATTTTGAAAATAATCTTGACAAGAATTATAATAAAGCTTTGAAACAGGTTAACTTAAAAGCTGAAACTGCTAATTTAACTTTTAATTTACCTGTAAAATGTCCATTCACAATTGAACAAATATTAGACGATGATTGGTATCCACCCTTACTCAATATTAACTCAAAATAACGTTTAAAGCTTGTTGATGTAAGTTTAGGTTAGAAGCGGCCAAAACCTCTGTAGAATGGCTATTAAGGGCATTTCCTGACCAGTCTGTGATGATTCCCCCTACCCCTTTTATGATAGGAATCAAAGCACAAAAATCATAGTATTTTAAGTCTGATTCTAAAATAATCATGGGCATAGCAGACCATCCCATGGCCAACGATACATAATTGTAACAATCTCCGCCAAATGCAGTGCGACGACACAGGGTTTGTAAACGAGAGGCGATCGCTTGTTGACGGGGAGTAATAAACATCAGGGGAGTTGTCGAAGTCAGACAAGCTTTTTCTAAGGGATAATTATCATTATTTTTGTAAGGATTATTGATAATTTTATCATTAAAAATGCTCGGTTTACCTATTATTCCTAACCATCTTTCTTGCAAGATAGGTTGATTGACACAACCTAATAAAGGTGAGTTATTCTTAAGATCAACTAAACCGATCAATGTGCCAAAAATAGGTAAACCTTTGACAAAAGAAGCGGTTCCATCTATGGGATCGAGTACCCAAGCATAACCATTATTTGAGTTGATATTCTCTCCTTCTTCTCTGATAATGCCATCATCAGGACATTCTTTTTTGATCAGATCCACCATCGCATTTTCTGCTAGGCGATCGGCAATAGTAACGATAGAAGAAACTTCTGTTATTTTTGTTTCTGACGCTAGATTACTTTGACGAAAATATTGTTTAATAATGTTTCCAGATACGTCAGCTAACTTGTTAGCTAATCTAGCTCTCAATTCTAAAGTTTCATGATTCATTTTTCAACTGTTCAACCACTTCTAATAAACGATCAATTTCTGCATCCGTTCCTACGGTAATTCTGACATAGTTACTAATGCGAGGATGTTTAAAGTATCTCACTAAAACTTTTCTCTCTTTTAGTTTAGTATAGAGGTTTGATGCTTCTATCCATTGAGGAGACGCAAGGACAAAGTTAGCATCAGAGTCAAACACAAAAAAGTCTAAGTTTCTTAGGGAAGCAATTAAACGGTTTCGGGTACTCCTAACTTGCTGCCAAATACCTTTAAAATAGTCTTCAAATTGAAAACAATTCGTTCCTAATGTTTGAGCAATTCTATCTAAATTGTAAGAATCTCTCACCTTATTCATTTCTTCAATAATTTCTGGCGAACTAATACCAAAACCCACACGCATTCCTGCTAAACTGTAGCTTTTTGACATGGTACGGGAAACAATCACATTATCATATTCTTTGATAAACTCCCAGTGATCTTCATCAGAAAAGTCAACGTAAGCTTCATCAATTAAGACAACACCTGTTGCTTTCTCACAAGTTTCTTTAAGGTATTTACGGTTTAAATGTTTGCCGAGAGGAGGGTTAGGAGAAGCAACAAAAATAAGCTTAGCTTCAGGACAAATTAAAGGACTATCTAACTCAAACTTTTCATTAGTTGAAATGGTTTTAATCGTTGCCCCATGTACCTTGGCAATGGTTTCGTATAAGGAGTAAGTGGGGTCTAAGAAAGCCACTGTTTCCCCAGGATTAACAAAGGTTCTTAAGGCAATATTTAAGATATCGTCTGACCCATTCCCTGCTAAAATTTGCTCATAAGAAAAGCCAAATACCTCACCGGCTGCTTTACGGAGTTTAGTCGAAACGGGGTCAGGATATAACCTAACTTTTTTTAATTCTTCTTCTAAATTATTAAAAATTTCATCAGGAGGTGCATAGGGATTTTCATTAGTATTGAGTTTAATATAATCAGTGGTTTGGGGTTGTTCTCCAGGAACATAACCAGGGGTTTGTTGAACACAGTCTCTAATGGGTAACATATTAAGAATTTAGAATTTAGAATTTAGAATTAATTTTCCTGATCATTCTGCATTATTGAGTCTGATCAAGAAATTTAATTAGCTATGATTTATTATAACTTTAACCTAACAATAATCTTCTTAAGAAAAAATAAGTAATTTTGGCTAGTTGCAAGTATTTAAAAACCATTTTCTGATACAATAAAAACAATTTTAAGACTTTGCGATCTTTTTGTAGAATTCTAATGTTAACTTAATCATGTCTATGTCTTCTTTACCCCTCCATGAACGTACTTTATCCTTGGATCATGAAGGCTTAATCAACGTATTAGCCAATGAACCTAACTTATTAATTATACAAGACCTTGACGGGGTTTGTATGGGGTTAGTTAAAGATCCCTTAACGAGAGTGATGGATACTAATTATATCGAAGCAACCCGATCATTCAACGGACATTTTTATGTATTAACCAATGGGGAACATATCGGAAAACGTGGGGTTAATTTAATTATAGAACGGGCCTATGGTGATCCGAATTTGGTTAAAGAAAAAGGCTTTTATTTACCCGGTTTAGCAGGGGGTGGAGTCCAATGGCAAGATCGTCATGGTAATGTTTGTCACCCTGGGGTTAGTGATAAAGAATTGGACTTTTTAGCAAGGGTTCCTGAGTATATTAAAGGGAGTTTTAAAGACTTTTTTGCTAACAATGATCACAATCTAGATGATAATGCGATCGCCGATTATATTCAAGCTTCTATCTTAGATAATAAAGTCTCTCCCACTGCCAACTTAAACGTCTTTCATGAGGTATTTATTAAGGAAGAAGATTATTATTTTCAACTGCAACAACATATTAAACAATTAATGGATGATTTATTAGCCAAAGCTGCTAATGAAGGGTTAGAAGATTCCTTTTTTATTCATTATGCACCTAACTTAGGAAGGGATGAAGAAGGACAAGAAATTATGCAAGAAGCTAAGGGGAAAGACTCAGGAACCACTGACTTTCAATTTATGCTAAAAGGAGGCATTAAAGAGGTTGGAGTTTTAGGCATTTTGAACCGTTACTATTATCAACGTACGGGAAACTATCCCCTAGGAGAAGATTTTAGTGTGAGAAATGCACCACGAAACCATCATCAATTAGTTGCTTTAATTAAAGAGAATTTTGAGCCTGAACAAATGCCAACCATTGTCGGTGTAGGGGATACTGTCACCAGTAAAGCAGTAGAAAATAATGGTAACTTAAGCTTTGGAAGAGGAGGAAGCGATCGCGGATTTTTACAACTCATTCAAGAAATTGGCCAAGAATTTAACACGGGTAATCTGATCGTTTATATTGATAGTAGTGCAGGGGAAGTTAAGAACAGAAAACCCCTTAAACTCGAAGAAAATAATGGTCAAACTTATGTTGTTGAAGGGCCTGGCGATCCCAGAGATAAAGATGATCCCTTAAGTTTAAATGTTGCTTTTCCTGGAGGATATCAACAGTATATCCAGTGTTTCCAAGAAGCAGCCAAACAACGTCAATAATGGGAGGATAGTTCTCTATACCCCCCTTTAAAAGGGGGGTTTGGGGGGGTCAAAAATTATGCCATTAAAACCCCTTTTGAACTAGGGATAGAATGGGCGCGACGGGGGTCAATTTCTAAGGCCATTCTCATGGATCTGGCAAAGGCTTTAAAGGTCGCTTCTATGATATGATGGGAATTAATACCATCGAGTTGTTTAATATGTAGCGTCATCTGACTATGATTAACAATAGCAACAAAAAATTCTCTCACTAATTGTGTATCATAAGTCCCTACTCTTTCGGTAGGAATTTGCAAACCATAGCTTAAATGAGGCCGTCCAGAAAAGTCTAAAGCAACTTGAACCAAAGCTTCATCTAAAGGGGCTAAAAAGTGACCAAAGCGAACAATTCCTTTGCGATCGCCTAATGCTTTTCCTAATGCTTGGCCTAAGGTTATTCCCACATCTTCGTTGGTATGATGATCATCAATTTCAATGTCCCCAGTTGCTTTAATTTCTAAGTCAATTAAGCCATGGGAAGCAATTTGATGTAACATATGATCAAGGAAAGGAATACCAGTTTCTGCTGTACAATTACCTTGACCATCTAAATTTAAACTAACCTGTACATCGGTTTCTTTCGTCGTACGAGTAACCGTAGCGATTCTATCAGGAAAGGGAGGAATAATAGGAGAAGAATGAGGACGGGGTGTATTGTGAGTTTGCATAGATTTAGTCTTAAGTAAAAACAATAATCTTAGAGCTAATTATATTATGACATCTAACAGGGTTCTGTCTCAGGATCACACATGGTACTCGGATCTTCGCCGACACCAGAAACCGGCTCAATATAATAATTATAAAATTCTGTTCCTGTAGCTACATTAAACACCATGATATGACCACTATAAGGGTTAAAAACGACGCGAGACTGACGATCATTACCGATAAATTCTGTCGATCCTGCCCGTTTTAATATACCTCGAAATCGATAGTCCCCCTCATCTATTTGCATCACTAAACTATTCATATCTTGCACTTTAACATAGGTATTTGGGGTTCTATTTTGAGCAATTTCTATCGGATTAATATTAATATTAGTTTCTAAAGAAAAAGTAGGTAAACTAAAAGGCAAAATAATAGAGAAAACCCCAAGACAAATAATTGATTTCAAGTAATTTCTCACAGTTTCTCCTCCTCATTAATTAGTTAATTTATCCTTAGCATAGCAATTTCTCTAGGGTTCGGGATACTTTTGACTAAAATAACCGTCATTCATACTCAATGGGTAAAGACTATGATAGAATTGCTCCAATTTGTCTGTTCCCCATGGGAAAGACAGTTGACTATCTTGTTATAACCCTACTTTTCACACAAACTGAAGTATATTTATGAAACTATTAGATTCTAAAGGCCGTTTATTCGGAAAAATTAGTATCCTAGATTTAGGGGCAGCTTTAGCTATTTTTTTGGTAATTGTGGGCATTTTTGTCGTTCCTGGTAAGTCCGGAACCAGTACCATTGCTCAAGTTGCTAGTAAACCCATCGAAGTCGATGTCATTGTACGGGGTTTAGGAGTCAGTGATCCCCAAGCACTCATTAACCAGTTTAGTGAGACGAAAAAGACGAATATCGTTATCCGTAATCAACCTTCTGGGGAGTTTGAGATTAAAGACATTAAACCCCTTCCTCGAACCACTGTTGTGCCTCAGCCAGATGGCTCCGTTAAAGCTCTCCCTGATCCTAGACCAGAAGTTGTTTATTTTCAAGACATGATTCTCACCTTAAGAGGTGATGCACAAATTACCGATACCGGTGCAGTTGTGGGCCAACAAAAAGTTAAAATTGGTACTTTAATCGAGTTAGAAGGTAAAGATTATAACTTTAATACCAGTACCATTGCTGTCAGAATTATGAACTAAAAATATCACTATTTGCTGATCATAAAGTCATGAACTTTCTACGGTTTATGACTTTTTTTATTGAACTAATAATACACTACAAGGGGCATGATGAACCACATAATTACTCACACTTCCTAATAACATTTCCTCTAAGCCAGTCAATCCTCTACGTCCCATAATAATCAAATCAGCATCCCATTTTTTTGCTAATTTAACAATAGAAGAACTAGGATTTCCCATGGTAGAGTCCCATTCTGCGGCAATTCCTTCTGAGGATGCTTTTTGAGCGTATTCTGTCAACCATTGTTTTGTTTGTTGTTGTTCTCCTTCTAAACTATCTTGCCATTGAGGAAGTAGTTGAGTCACTTCTTCTGTGGTAAAGGTTCCGTAAGGGGTAAAATAAACCTCTGAATTAATACAATGAAATAGCTTTAAAAGACTGTTATTTTTTTTCGCTATTGTTAACGCTTTAGGAAACAATGTTTGACAGTCATCAGGAGAAGCTAACGCCACTAATATTTTTTTATACATCATTATCCTCTTTTATTGTTTAACTTGAATAATTCAATTATATCTATTTCCCTCAGTTAAATATCAGTATTTAAGCAATGGCAAAGTCTGTATGTTTACGAGTTTCGGGATCATAAAAAGCTAAAACAATATCCTCTTTTGGGACACCTTCTCTTAATAATTCATTAGCAATACCTTCTTCTGTCCAATCTTCTTCTATATAAATTTTATTATTTTTTATGCGTATATGAACATGAATATTTCTAATTTTTTTCTTCCCTTCCCATCCCATAAACAGCCACATATATTGATCATGTACGTCATCAAAAATAAGACAGCTTTCTCTTGTTAAGTTGGATGAACCTGAAACCCATTCATGATATTCTGTTAGAACTTTTTTGATAGATTGGCGATACTTTTCTAGTTTATCCATTGTAAAATTTCCTCTTGTTCCATATCAACAACAATTAAAAGTAATTTATTTATTTTGGTAATGTCTTTGATAGAATCTCTTTCAAAAAAGTTTACATAAATACTATCTTTAATAGCTAAATAAATTTGGTATTCTGGTTCAGTAAGATTGATTAAGTTTCGATATAAAATATATTGACCTAAAGCAATTTCAAAATCTCTCATAGGAGAAGGACTTAAAAAGCTTTTGATTTCAACAACTATTTTATGTCCACTGCGTTCAGCAGCAATAGGTTTTTCTGCTGCCAAATCAGCAAATAATTCAGCATCTTTGTATTTTATTCTATAAGGATCTGCTGTAATTGTCCAACCCTCTTTAATTAAAGCATTTTTAACAGCATCATGATAAGTATCTTTTGCTGGCATTTTCCTCCTTATACTTATTTTAGGGGATGATTTTATTATAGGCGATCGCCAAATACTAAGCCCTATTTTAAGATAAAGTTATTATTCCTATGCTATTGTCTTGTGAAAAATGACTAATAATTTCATAATTATTTCTCAGTAATGATTCTATCATTCGAGTAGAACAGTTACCGATACGAATCCAAATCACTTTAGGAGGAAATCCTTTTAATATCAAGAGTTCATTAAAATCTGAATCTTTGGTAACAATAATGTAATCTTGTTGTTTAGCTATTTCCCAGATAATATTATCATTCTCTCGATCTAATCCCATCAAATATAAATGATTCGAGTTGGGATATAAATCAGCTAATCGGTTGACTAAACTAGGGGAGAGATTATGATCAAAAAGGAGTTTCATGATTGAATAATTAAGGTTTGACGTTCCCTATCTGCTGCATAACTAAGACAAGCTAAAATATCTTCTTTTGTTAAATAAGGAAAGTCTTCTAAAATCTCCTCATAAGTCATTCCTGAAGCGAGATAAGAGAGAACATCATAAACAGTAATTCTCATCCCTCTAATGCAAGGTTTTCCGCTACGTTTTCCAGGTTCTATGGTGATAATATCTTGGTAATTCATAATGTTAGGCATAAACTTTTCTTAGTTCGTAGATTCCAGAAGATTCTGAATCTTCAATGGTTAAAAATTCATGGAGTTCATCAATATGAACGGGACAAGAATAAACATTATCTTCAGTATTATAAACTTCTAAAAAAGATTCAATAACTTCTTTTAGTTTATCAATAGCTTGTTCTGGGTTTTCTCCTTGTCCCACTAATCCGTTTTCGAGACATAATGAAACCCAATAATCTGTACTTTTTCGGAGTATGACGGTGTAAAAGTTCATTTCAGTTTTCCTTGCTTATTTTGTTTGCTTGAGTTAGAAACCGAATGATTGTTCCAGTCAAATAGATCATAAATTCAACTTCTGGTTTATTAATTAAGTTTCCAGAGGGATTTTCATGTTTAAAATCATTGGAATAATCTTTATATTTAGGTAAAATCTCAGACAGCATAGTTCTAATATGCGTTGATATATTTATATCTTTCAAGAATTTCCCTAAATCACTTAGTTTGTCATCTTGGGTAATATTTTTTATTTGTTTTTCAAATGATTTTTCATTCTCTAAAATTGTTTTCAAAAGCATTTCTATTACTTTATGTAAATTTGTAATTACATCGCTATATTTATGTGGAGAAGGTTCTATTTCTGCCGATTGATAGCTTTTTATTATATGCTTAAATTTGTCTAATATATAAGGATAATTTTCGAGTCCTTCTAACGTTTGATTAATTACTTGTTCATCTAGCAATGGTGAACCATAAGGATAAATTGTGATTGAATTTCCTTGTTTAGCGATAGAAAAACATTCGTGAAATTCTCCTAATGCTTTTACTTCTCGATACAATAGTGTCAATATATCTATTTCTTCTATTTTTGAATTGTTGATATTAAAATCATCGAAATTTATCTTATTTTTTTGAGTCAAACAAGTTATATTCTTTCAAAACAATAAACATAACTTGCAAAACTTCTGCTAAAGATTGTTTGTCTTTTGCCGATTTAAGTTGACTATAAAGATAAGTATCTTGGAAATTAAAAGTAGTAACTCGTTATATCTCCATAATAATCCCTAGACTCTCGCAGTTC
>NZ_PRLH01000116.1 GCF_003013815.1 Cyanothece sp. BG0011
CCAAGTCCCCTGGGGTGATTAAAATTATCACCACGAAAATCGACCGACCATTGTTAAACCGACCAATAATTTTATGGCCTCAAAAATTTACGAGGCCCGACTCCCCTTATCCGATAATCAAATTCACTACGGTGGGCAAATTATTGGTTTAGTGGTAGCCCAAACCTTTGAACAAGCCCGTCATGCAGCCCATTTAGTTGAAGTCGAATATAACAGCCAAACCCCCACCATAGACCCAGAAGAAGCCATATTTAAGGATGCTCCCCCGATGTTTGGGGAAGACATGACCTTTGAAAAGGGGGATTTTCAGGCCGGGGACTTATCCCATGCCATGGACCAAGCAGCGGTTAATATTACCGCCACTTATAAAACCGCCACGGAATTACAAGCCCCCATGGAACCCCACCCTATTATTGCTCACTGGGAAGGGGAAAATGGTTTGACGGTCTATGAACCCTCCCAGTGGGTGGTGGGAACTCAGCAAACCTATGCAGAATTATTTGACTTATCTAAGGACCAGGTTCGCATAATTACCCCGTTTATTGGTGGGGGGTTTGGCTCGAAAGTCTTTCCTTGGTCTCATGGCATTCTTTGTGTGGCGGTGGCCCGTGAATTGCAACGTCCGTTAAAAGTGGTTCTCAGTCGTCGGCAAATGACCGCTAATGCTGGCCATCGTTCCCAAACCGAGCAAACTATTGGCATCGGAGCCAATAATGACGGTACCTTGCTGGCTATCGACCATTTAGCGAAATCTGTCACTTCCCCGGTGGATGTTTTTACTGAACCCTGCACCGGCATCACCCCGGCTATGTATAAAGCGGATAATTTACGAACCCGACAAGAACTAGCGGTGATGAATGTGGGAACCCCCACTTTTATGCGTGCGCCAGGGGAAAATCCGGGGTTATGGGCCTTGGAGTCGGCTATGGATGAATTGGCCTGGACTTTGGATATAGACCCCATAGAACTCCGTTTAAAAAATGAAACCCATGAACATCAGCGTAAGGGTTTACCTTTTTCGGCTAAAGCTTTTGCTGAATGTTTACGGGTGGGGGCTCAAGAGTTTGGCTGGTTTCAAGAACTCCGTCAAGTTCGTTCTCTGAGTCGTGATGGCCAACAAATTGGTTGGGGAATGGCTGCCTCTACGTTTCCGGCGTTGCGAGGTAGGGCGACAGTGACGGTGCGGTTATTGGCTGATGGTAGCGCAGAGGTGTTAACCAGTGCCAATGATATGGGAACGGGATGTTATACCATTGTGGCCGGAACCGCTTCGGAAATTTTACAATTGCCAGTAGAACGGATACGGGTCAAAATAGGGGACTCTTCCCTACCCAATGGGGGTATGGCCGGGGGGTCTCAAATGACGGCAACCCTGGTTCCTGCAGTGATGGCTGCTTGTCAAGAACTTCTGAAACAGGCTCAAAGAACGACGGCCACAGAGGCGTTAGAATACTTGAAAATGTCGGGCCAAGAAGCCATAGAAGGCACTGCTTCATCCTCTCCTGGAGAAGAAGGTCAAAAATGGGCGTTTCAGTCTTGGGGGGCGCATTTTTGCGAGGTGAGTGTTGATGAGGAGATTGCTAGATTAAGGGTTAACCGTTGGCTGTCGGTGATGAATGTGGGGCGTGTCATGAACCCGAAAACGGCAGCGTCTCAGGTGCGAGGGGCTGTGATTATGGGTATCGGTCATGCTTTGATGGAAAACTGTGATTTTGACCCTAATTTAGGGCTTCCGACCGTTTATGACCTAGCAACTTATGATTATGCCACCCATGCAGATGTTCCTCGCATTGAGGTTATTTTTGTGGGAGAACCTGATTATAATTTTAATCCGGCTGGGGTGCGAGGGTTAGGGGAAATTGGTATTACTGGGGTTTCAGCTGCGATCGCTAATGCTATTTATCATGCCACAGGTAAGCGTATTCGTGAGTTACCCATGACACCGGATAAGTTAATGATTAATAATTAAAGGAATATTAGAATGAGCATTATTTAGAAAAATTTTAGTTAATCATGTATCTTGTTTACTCATCATTAAATAATCTGTCTAGATTCCGATAACCGTTAATAATCCTAACAATAACAATACCTTCATTATGAGGATAATAAAAGATGATATAGTCTTTAACTAAAAATCCTCGTAAATTAGGCCTAATTTGGGAATAGGATTTTCCCATTTTCGGAAAATTGGCAAATAATTTACATTTTTGGCGAATCCCATCAAATAAATTACTCGCAGAACGAGGATTTTTTTGGGCAAGATAATCACAAATTTCATTAATATCTTTAACTGCATCCTCAGAAAATTGATAATTTGCAATTATTCCAATCCATATTCATTCTTTAATCTAGTTTGTAACTGTTCAAAAACTAATTCTCCATCGGTTACATTTTCAGCTAACATTTGTTCAGTCGCGCTATCAATTTTTTGGCGTAATTCCTCTAGTTCACTGTCAAGTTCATTATTGTCTTCAGCTAAAATAATGATTTCCACTTTTTGACCTGCTTTAAAGGGTAAATCTGATAATATTAATTGCTGAGAGTTATCAATTATCACATATTTTTTGTAAGCATTCATAAGTTACTCCTGGTAATTAATTTTAATTTTTACGAATTTTTATATTTGTTAAATCAGACAACTATGCAAATAACAAACGACCTTTAGGTTTAGGTATTTCTTTTCCTAGTTCTTTTGCAGTTTCTATCCATTCTTGAATAACAATTTCAGCATTTTGTACAGCTTCTTGATAGGTTTCTCCATCAGCCATACATCCAGCTAACTCTGGTACTTCGACAATAAATGCTTGATCTTCTTCACTCCAATAGATAATTAATTCATAACGAATTTTCATCTTTATCTCCTAATTTATACTTTAAAATCAGATTACGAATCTGTTTAACTTGATAGCTTTTTGCTTTTCCTTGTTTGGGTCGAATATTTAATATTTCTTCAATTCCCTCTTGAGTAAAAATGTGATGACTACCTCGTAGTCTCTCATCAAAACCGAGTTTTTTAAGAAGTTGACAAAGTTGTTCAAAGGGAATATTAGCATCAGCATTACCAAGAAGAATTTTAATTAATAATTTATCTTGTTTACTCATCAAGTTTATCCGATGTTAATTCATTGTTACCATCTTTTTTGATAAATTTATTTACATATTCTAAGTATAACTGAGAATTTTATAGTACAATAGTTTTTATACTGAATACCAGCTATTAAGGATAGAAAAGATAGTTAGAGGAATTAGATAAGATGTATCTTAAGGATATTTTACTAGAAAATGTCGCTTCGATTGACTTTTTAGATGTTACTTTACCGTTTAATAATGATGGAACACCACAACCTATTATTATTGTCGGGGTAAATGGTTCAGGAAAAAGTGTTTTATTATCTTATATTGCTGATGCTTTAGTTGAGTTTGCTAGGGTAGCTTATCGTGATATTGTACCTGCAAATTCTGCCGTAGGATTGCCTTATTTTAAAATATTCTGAGTTTAAAACATCCTTTGACTATTATAAGAAAACAAAAGCATTTGAAGATGAAATCGAAGAAAAAATCAAATCAGGTAATAAACCTAAAGTATTAACAGAAGGAGAAACAGATCCTATTTATATCAAAACTGCTTTAGAATTATTAGGATATCAAGCTATTTTAGAGCAAGTTGATATTGAATGGGTAGGAATGACAATAGGGAAAGGTCAAAGTCTTAACACTGGAAAAAATGCACTAAATAATACGAAAGCTGTTTTAATTGCTAATCCTGATTACCTTAACAGAAAAACATTATTACTGTATGATTGTGATACCCAAAAACCTAATGAAGATCATGAGTATTTAATGATTAGATGTCTTCAAAGACGACAACCAGCAAAAGTTACCAATGGGATTGAAAATTTAATACCTGATGAATTATTAGAAGACCGATTTTATCAAAGAAAAGAAGGAAAAGATGGTGGATATACGATGGCACTAAACAAAAGTCAATTGTGTAAATGGATATGTGAAGAAAGAAAAAAGCCTGATGATTTTATACACTTTCAAGAAATTATTAACATCTTACAAGAATTTATAGAATAAAATAGAAAAAGAACTATATAAACAATTGAAGTGAGGTATAAATAAATGACAGCAACAGATATTAAACAAGAACTATTAAACAAAATCGAAAAATTACCAGATTCTCGCTTGCAAACAGTTTTACAATTTGTCAACGAATTACCTGAATTTAAGGAAACCTCATTAGATGATATTGCTGACGAAAATGAAGATCCTTTATTGGGTTTTATTGGTCAAGGTAATCAGGGTTCTTTAGCACAGAATATTGATGAAGAATTATATGGAAAATAAGCTATTTATTGATACTTGGGGATGGTTGACTCTTTATGATAGAGACGAAACAAGACATCAGGAAACGACTCAATTTTATCAACAGTTTCGTTCCCAAAAAGGAATTATCTATACAACTGACTATGTTTTAGATGAAACGTTTACTCTCTTGTTTAAAAGAGTGTATGCAGACAAAGCAAAAGAGTCTATGCAAATTTTAACCAATGCCTTTCAAAGACCCGATTTTAATTTAATTTGGATTGATAAGGTACGGTTTATGAAAGCTCAATCTTTTAGGATTAAATTTCTTGATAAACCTTATATTTCTTTCACTGATTTAACTTCAATGGTAGTAATGGAAGAGTTAAAAATTTCTCAAGTTTTAACGGAAGATGCTCATTTTATACAAGTGAATCTAGGATTTGAAAGAGTCCCTTAGACAGACAGATTTATCAAATTTTGTCAATTATTGATAAAATATTGATTATCTTTAAGGTGGGGAGTGCATAGCCCTACAAAGTTAATTAAACTTACAAAAAAAAGAAGCATCTTAAATTTAAGATGCTTCTAAAAACTATCTTAGATAGTGATTATTTAGAGTCAGACTCAGAAAATTCGGCATCAATGACATCATCGCCACCGCCGGACGCTCCACCACCAGGAGGGGTACCAGCATCACCACCAGGGGCTGCACCAGGTGCGCCACCGGCTTGTTGATAGACACTGCTACCAATGCTGTAGAGGAGTTGTTGTAACTCTTCGGTTAAAGATTTGATCTTATCATCATCATCTTGAGCGATCGCATCTTTGAGGTCTTTAATTAACCCTTCGGCCTTAGTTTTGTCTCCAGCAGGAACTTTATCCCCTAACTCAGTCAGTTGTTTATCTGCTTGATATACTAAAGAGTCAGCTTGGTTCTTGCGGTCAATTTTTTTCCCGACGTTCCTTATCTGCGCTGGCGTTAGCTTCTGCTTCTTGAACCATGCGATCAACTTCGGTATCGGGTAAAGTAGAAGCACCCGTAATACTGATAGACTGTTCTTTACCGGTTCCTTTGTCTTTTGCAGTAACGTTAAGGATACCGTTAGCATCGATATCAAAGGTTACTTCAATTTGAGGAACGCCACGGGGTGCAGGGGGAATACCATCTAAACGGAATAACCCTAAATCTTTGTTATCTTTGGCCATTTCCCGTTCCCCTTGAAGAACGTGAATTTCTACGTTACTTTGACCATCAACGGCAGTTGAGAAGACCTCAGATTTTTTGGTAGGAATGGTGGTGTTACGGGGAATAATTTTGGTCATGACACCGCCGAGGGTTTCAACACCCAGAGATAGAGGTGTTACGTCCAACAGAAGGATATCTTTCACTTCACCGGCTAACACACCCCCTTGAATGGCTGCACCCATGGCGACCACTTCATCAGGGTTAACCCCTTTGTTGGGTTCTTTGCCTAAGATTTTTTGAACTAATTCTTGTACCGCAGGAATACGAGTTGAACCCCCAACCAGAACCACTTCATCAATATCGCTGTTGCTCAGTTTAGCGTCTTTCATCGCCTTTTCAACAGGGATTCGAGAGCGATCGATGAGATCAGAACAAAGTTCTTCAAATTTCGCCCGTGTTAAGGTGGTATCGAGGTGTTTAGGCCCTTCTTGGGTAGCGGTGATGAAGGGGAGGTTAATCTCGCTTTGAGTAACGCTAGACAGTTCAATTTTAGCTTTTTCCGCTGCTTCGGTTAACCGTTGCAGTGCTTGCTTATCTTTGCGAAGATCGATCCCTTCGTTTTTCTGAAAATCTGCTGCTAAATAATCAACAATTTTCTTATCAAAGTCGTCACCCCCTAGGTGAGTGTCTCCGGAGGTTGCTAATACTTCAAATACCCCGTCACCCACTTCTAGAATGGATACGTCGAAGGTTCCACCCCCTAAGTCAAAGACTAGGATGGTTTCGTTACTCTTTTTATCTAATCCGTAGGCTAAAGATGCAGCGGTAGGCTCGTTAATAATCCGTTTTACTTCAATTCCCGCGATTTTACCCGCGTCTTTGGTTGCTTGACGCTGAGAGTCGTTAAAGTAAGCAGGAACGGTGATCACTGCCTCGGTAACGGTTTCGCCGAGGTATTTACTAGCATCTTCAACTAACTTACGTAGAACCTGGGCTGAAATTTCTTCCGGTGCAAATTGTTTGCTTTGGGCCGGACAATCTAATTTAACGTTTCCGTTGCTGTCCCGTATGACCTTATAAGAGACTTCTGTCGCTTCGTTGGTGACTTCTTCGTGTTTGCGACCAATGAAGCGTTTAACTGAATAAAACGTATTTTCAGGGTTCATCACCGCTTGACGCTTAGCGATCTGTCCGACCAAGCGATCGCCGTTTTTGGCGTAAGCGACCACAGAAGGGGTAGTACGAAAGCCTTCCGCGTTAGCAATAACGGTGGGTTTCCCCCCTTCCATTACTGCGACACATGAGTTTGTCGTTCCTAAGTCAATTCCAACAACTTTTCCCATATCCTATACTCCTTAATTACTATATGACTTACTCAATGCTGTTAATCAGCTTAAGTATTAATAATGGGTTTCTCTGAGTATTTTTCACTCATATCTATGGTGACGGGATCGGGGTTATGTAGGGTAGTGTAGGTTTCCGAACCTAGGAATGACGGTCTTTCTTCTCATGTTAACAACTGGTGTGTGTCGGGGAGTATTATAGTCGTGCAACACCGCTTTCAAATAAATTTTATCAGCGTTAAATGTAACCTCTCAGCTAACAGTAACAAAAGTGCTAACAGTAACAAAAGTTTTACAAGAAGAATTTTAAAAATTTTTTACCAAACGAAAGCCGATATGAGTGGTTCCGGTATCCGGTGACTGAGACTCTCTCGCAGCCGGACGATAACGACTACAATAATTTTTTGCACAGAGATGAGACCCCCCTTTAATGACATGAACTAGCTTATCCTGTGGCTTTTTCGGGTCATATCCCACTTCAGGTCCTTTCGGGTTGGTTTGATGCGCCATATTGTCCCGTTCCACTTGATACCAGTCTTTGGTCCATTCCCAGACATTCCCAGACATATCATAGAGTCCATAACCATTCGGGGGAAAGGAGGCAACTGGGGCTGCACCGAGATAACCATCTTCTTTCGTATTAAAGAAGGGAAAAAGACCTTGCCAAGTATTGGCGTTTTTTGCCGAATATTGATCCCCCCAAGCGTATTCTTTCCCCTGGAGTCCCCCTCGCGCTGCATATTCCCATTGTGCTTCGGTGGGTAGCTGTTTTTGCGCCCATTGGGCATAAGCTTGAGCATCGTCATAGGAAATATGAACCACAGGATAGTTATCTTTGCCCATAATGTTGCTATCGGGACCATAGGGATGCTGCCAGTTTGCCCCCGTTACCCAATGCCACCAACTGAGATAAGCAACCCGTTGAATGCCTTCTGCTGGGGGTTGAAACACTAAAGATCCGGGTTTTCTCTGTTCGTCGGGGAGGTTGGGAAACTGTTCTTTTGATAAGGGACGTTCTGCTACGGTTTTGTAACCGGTTGCTTTGACAAATTGGCTAAATTGTGCATTCGTAATTTCATGGGTATCGATGCAGAAACTATCAACAGTTACATCATCAACGGGTTTTTCTTCAATAAAGTCTGAATTATCCGATCCCATGCGAAAGGTTCCCCCAGGAATATAAGTCATTCCTTGGGGACAAGAAATAGAGGGTTCAGCCGCTACGTTTGAAGGATTTAATAACAGGAAGAAAGATAAAAATAGGATTAAGATAAATTCTTTCATTGGTCTCAATAGTTACGATTGACTGACAGAATTTGATGGTAGTTTAGCCAGTTGGCGTTTACTCCAAAAAGAGTAAGGAAAAGCGGCGATCGCTCCTAGGATGGCATAGGTAACCAAAGCAGGAATAAAGGGCTTTGCTGTCCCATTTATGAGTAGAATAAATAACACTAAACCAATATTTCGCGCTACACTGGCAATGGCTAACCCTGATCTTTCTTGCACTTCTGTGCCTCCTAAAAAATGTCCTATGGCTAAGGCTGCGATCGCTGTAATTAAAATGGCCATCATCGATACAATATCTAATTTCAAAATCAGAGAAATAGCAATAGGTAATATCATTAAAACCATAATGATAAACAATATATTCGCCAAAATAGAAAGAGGTTGACTAATCTTTTCACTCCATTGAGGTTTCATTTTTTTGAGTAAAACACCCAGGCCAATGGGTAAAAATTGGACTTGAATAACTTGTTTTGCTACTTCTATGGCCTTCACTTTAATGGGTAAATCAAAAATACTATTAAAAAGACTCAATGTTAACGGTGTAATAATAACCGCAAGGATAGCCAAGGTTAATTGAAGACTGGTTGAATAAGGGGTACTAACACCAGCCATTTCAGATCGTTTTGTGGTTAAAGGGGCCCCTGGAGATGCGGCTAAAATAGCCAATACTGTGGCTGATTCTGGCGGTAATTTTAACACCCATAATAACAAAAAGACAATGAGAGGAACTAAGACAATAACGGCTACTAAAGAGCGTAATAATTTCTGAGGATCGCGCCACAAGAAAATCAATTTGTCCTTAGAGAAATTTACGCCAATGGCTAACATTAACGTAAATAAAGTAACTTTAACAAAAATCGCAAAAAAAGGACTATTCATGATATTTCTATTAGTTAGAAGGAAAAGGGAAAACTTGTTTAAAATCTTCTTTCATACTAATTATTTTCCAGTTATATTCTTTAGCCAGTTTCAAAGCTTTTTCAGTGCCTTTAGTATAACGATATTCTCGAATTTCGTCATCATGATGTAATAATAATGCTAAAGAGGGTTGATGATTAATAACAGTATATTGCATCATTTCAATATCACCGTTTGAGTTACCGACAGCAATGATCGGTTTTTTACCAATAAAACGTTCAATATTAACGGGTTTACCTGCTTGATCATTCATGGGTTCAATGAGTTGAGGTTGACGAATAAATTGAGAATGATTAGAAATAATTTCGTATTTTTTAACTATGCTAGAACCTATAACGTTTTCAGGCGTTATTTTATAAACTTCTTCAGCAAAAATCCGCATAAAATCTAATCCTCCTGCGGAACAAATATAGGTTTTAAACTCATTCTTTTGTAAATAAGCGAGTAATTCAAGCATGGGTTGATAAATCACTTGTTTATACAATTGATTAAACCGAGGATGTTTAGCCGTCTCTAAAAATTCCCTAGCTTCTTGTTCAAAGTCTGTTTGACTCATTCCTGCGTGAGTTATCATTACCATTTCTAACAATTCATTAACCGTTAGATTTTCTAAGTATTGTTGATCGTTTTCTAAGACAGCTTTAAACGGTTGTTCGTCTTGCCATTCAGGAAAGTTAGGGGCTAATGCTTTAATACGAGAAAGGGTAAAAGCTGCTTGAAAATACATGGGTTTTTCTGCCCATAATGTCCCATCATTATCAAAGGTAGCAATCCTTAATTCTGGAACAATATAATTAGAATTGTTAGGATCACTAACCGTTTCAACAAAGTTGATAATGGTTTGTTTATTCGTTCCTTCATTCCAAGACGGTAAAGGATCACTCCCAAGGGTTTGAGCCATAGAAATATTTAAAACAGTAATATTTAAGATCAGAACTATGATGATTAATTGTATTACCTTTAAACAACATTTTTTAAACATGATTGGCTGATAAGATTATTGTTAAGTAGGGTGGGCCATGCCCACCTTACAGTTAAAATTAACGGTCAAGATTGATGGTAACTTGATCTAAATTTCCAGTGAAATCAAAGGGAGTCTCATAAGCTTCTGTCACAGGGGTTCCGGTATCAAAACCAACGTCAAAGGTTTCATCAAGAGACAGACGGTTAGGTAAGGTTTTCTCCACTCTTCCACTGCCAATTTTACGATTATTGGCGTAAAGGGTCACATTTCCCCCCGAAAAAGGTTGATCTGCGTCGGTTTTATAAACGGCTTTAAGTTTCACCTTGCCAGTAGGGATAGACTCAGTGGAAACGATGTCGTAATTAGCAGTATCCGCTAGGTTATAGCTATAAACTAGCTTACTGTCTTTAATAAAGAGTCCGTAACCCCCAAAACGACCCCCGTGGGTCATTAATACCCCTTCTGCACCCCCATCAGGAATGACAACATCAGCCGTAATGGTATGATTTTTATGTTTCACATCGGGGGCTGAGCCTTCGGTAATGCGTAAATGATCGGGATAACTAAAGTTAGTGCGTCCTTCTGTTAAACTAGGCCGTAAATCTACCCGAAACCGCTCCGTTTTACGGGCATCTAACGGCAATACATCATATTTTGCTGCTTGAGCATAAAATAAGTCTTTCATCTCCTGCAACTTATCCGGCATTTCCTCAGCAACATCCACAGCTTGGGTAAAATCTTCATCAATATGATACAGTTCCCAATCAAGATGAAGTAAGTCTTTTCCTGATGGGTTAGGGTCCCAAGGAATACTATTCAACGCACTAGCCATCCATCCATCATGATAAATTCCCTGATTCCCTAACATTTCAAAGTATTGGGTATTATGACGGGTTTTAGCTTTTGCGTCATCAAAGGTATAAACTAAGCTGGTTCCTTCAATGGGTTTTTGTCCAATACCGTCAACTTCTACCGGGGGTTGAATACCAATAGCCTCTAATATGGTAGGAGCAATATCGATGATATGACTAAACTGATAACGAGTTTCCCCTTTATCTTTAATACGCGCAGGCCAAGAAACGGCCATGGCGTTACGAGTTCCCCCAAAATGGGAAGCCACTTGTTTAGTCCATTGAAACGGCGTATCCATGGCCCAGGCCCAACCGGCAGGAAAATGGTTAAAGTATTTAGGACCTCCTAAGTCATCTACCGCAGCCAGTTTCGTCTCTAAATCTTCGGGTAAGGCATTAAAGAAGGTATTTTCATTTAATAATCCTTCTAAACCCCCCTCTGCACTGGACCCATTATCTCCGGCAATGTAGAAGACTATCGTATTATCAAGAATACCTAAATCATCGATCGCTTGCACCACTCGACCCACTTCGTAGTCAGTTTGTGCAGTGAACCCGGCAAATACTTCGGCCATCCTTGCATAAACTTTTTGCTCCTCTGCTGAAAGGGAGTCCCAAGCTGGTAACTCCTTCGGACGAGGGGTTAAGATAGCGTCTTGGGGAATAACGCCGAGTTTCTTCTGTCTTGCAAAGGTTTCTTGGCGATATTTGTCCCATCCTATGTCAAATTGTCCCTTAAACGGGTCGCTCCATTTTTGGGGGACTTGGTGAGGCGCATGGGTGGCACCAGTAGCAAAATAGGCAAAGAAGGGTTTATCGGGGGAAATAGAATGAACTTGACGAATATAGTTGATGGCATGGTCTGCAAGATCAGTCGTCAGGTGATAAGGAGAGCCATCAGCGTTAGTTTTTGGGGCTTCTAAGCGCGTGGTATTCTCCACCAAAGCGGGAGTATATTGATCCGTATCTCCTCCCACAAAACCGTAAAAATAGTCGAATCCTTGGGCGTTTGGCCAATGGTCAAAGGGTCCGGCCATACTGGTTTCCCAGTCGGGAACATTATGATTTTTGCCAAACCAGGCGGTCCCATAACCATAGTCTTGTAAGATTTTGGAAAAAGGGGCCGCACTTTTGGGAATAATGCCCGAATATCCAGGAAACCCGGTGGCTACTTCTTGAATAACCCCCGTTCCTACAGAATGATGGTTACGTCCGGTGAGTAAGGCTGCACGGGTAGGGGAACATAACGCTGTTGTATGAAATTGAGTGTAACGTAAGCCGTTGTTAGCAATTTTATCTAGGGTAGGGGAGGGAACTGCACCGCCAAAGGTTCCAAACTGTCCGTATCCCACATCATCGATGAGAACCAGTAAGATATTAGGGGCATTTTCGATGCCGTAGTTAGAGGGTAGCTTTAATTCGGGTTTAACCGCTTCTGAGTCTTTGTAAGTTAATCCGATGTTACCGGTAAAGGGTTTATCGGGATGGGGTATTAACTCTTGTGCTAATACCGGCGTTAAGGTTGTTTCTAAGGAAAATGTGAGGGCGATCATGGTTATGGCGATCGCTTTTAAAATAGATTTAAACATCGTTATTTCTTTGTTGTAATTTAGTTAAGCAAGATGATCTTGATCAAGGGTTTAGTAGCAAAAGAGTAAACTGCTTGCATTTTATAAGAAAACCCAATTCGCTAAGATTAAAACAAGGCAAGAGGCAAGAGGCAAGGAACAAAAACCTAGAAAACTGTTAAATAATTAATGTAATTAAGAAAACAACACCAATCAATCATTCTGTAACGATGTTGAATGATTTTGTCTTAATAGTCAACTTTTTTTAACTTGTGATTAATAATTTTGACCTCTTGATCCTTTGTTTTGTCATTATCGTGAACCGTTTTGTAACGGCGATCGATAATTTTGACTTATTGATCAATCATTTTGTACCAGTGATCAACAATTTTGCACGATTAACCAGTGATTCTACAACGTTAAATAATGTTACAACTTGATTCAATTGAATTATCCAGAGGGAATAACTAAATTATCAATCTTGTCTAGGGGTTTAATCCTATTCAATCCCTAATAATTTTCAACTTTTGACTGTAAAATCATGCCGATTAGAGAAAAAACTGACCTTTTTTTACACCGCGCACAAATTGCCATTGATAACGCTTTAACTTTTGTAGAAATCCAAACCTATTTGAATCAATACGGTTACACCAAAATTAAACTACAAGAAGGTAAAAAACTTTATACCCTTGCTCTAGAAGCTTATCAAAAACAACAACAAAAATACGGGGAACAAATGAGTTCAACCGAAACCGTTCACCAACTGTGGAAAGACGCAAAATACAGTTATATGCGGTGTATTAAAATTGCTAGAATTGCTTTTAAACATGACAGTGGTGTTGCCCGAACATTAGGGTTAAATGGACGACGAAAAACAACATTATCAGGATGGTTAAGTCAAGCTAAGCAGTTTTATCAAAATGCTTTAAATGACCCCGAAATTATTAAAAAGTTAACGGAATATGGTATTAGCAAAACTAAATTAGAAATTGCAAAAACTGATACGAATCTCCTAGAAAACGCTAGTTTAATTCAAGAAAAAGAAAAAGGAGACGCACAACACGCAACAGATATTAAAAATCAGGCCTTAGAAAACTTACGTCTTTGGTTAGCTGATTTTATTGCGATTGCTAAAATTGCTTTAGAAACGGAACCGCAACTATTAGAAGGATTAGGGGTTTTAAAACGTTCGTAAAATGTTATTGTAACTTTAGCAGTAAAGTGGTCAAGCAATTTTTTTCTGATGTAGAGATTGCTTTTATGAGAACCAATTAGGACATAATAATATTATGTCCCTACAAGAGGAATTTGTAGGGGTTTAACAATGTTAAACCCTTTCTCACAACTGAAAACTGATTGCTATATTAATTAAATCAATTTTCTTTTTTCGAGATTCTACTTAAATTTGTTTTTCACGATGAATGGCACTAGAAGGATTATTTTTAATTTATTATCACCCCTCGCCATGACAAGTTACGATTGTAGTAAAAAATGTTTAACAGTGTTAAAATCTGCACAACATTATTTAAGATAAATAATTATGGGAAAAACTGGTTTAATTACACAATTTTCTCAAACACTAGCAATGTTTTGTTTATCTTGGTTAACCTTTGAAGTGTTAATCAACCGTAAACCCGTTAAGGGGTCTCCTTTTCCTCTCAAACCAACTGAAACTAAAGTGACTCCTAAGCCTAAATTTTTGAGTAATCATCCCATGGGACAGGTTAACTCAGTTAATCAATTAAAAGATATTGCCCCTGGAGATTGGGCTTATGAAGCCTTAAGAACTTTAATTGAGCGTTATAGTTGTATAGAAGGATATCCTAACTTAACTTTTTACGGAGAACGGTCCTTAACCCGTTGGGAGTTTGTAGCCGGGTTAAATGCTTGTTTAACCACCATTGAACGGTTATTGCAAAATAATGTAGCAGTCTTAAGAGAAGATATTGAAATATTTAAACGCCTTGCAAAAGCCTTTGACGAAGATTTACAGGTTATTGGGACTCGCTTAAGTAACTTAGAAAACCGTACCGCTTATCTCGAAAATCATCAATTTTCTACCACGACAAAACTCGCCGGTTCGGTGGTATTTTCTGCCAGTGATGTCTATGGAACGGATAACCGTAAAAACAACGCTATCCTAGACTACCGAAGCAATTTTAACTTTATCACCAGTTTCACAGGGAAAGACTTATTAATTAGTAGTTTCTTTGCAGGGAATACCCCTTTAGATATTAGTTTTAACCTTGCAACGACCGACGTTCCTACTCCATCAGGAATTACATTACCTTTACCCACAGCAGAAGGCACGTTATCCTCTCAGTTTGCAGGAAATACTAACAACCAGTTAAAGTTACTATCCTTTCAATATACCTTTCCTGTTAATGACAAACTAAGACTTAATTTTGCTGGTAGTATCACCGCTTTCCATCCCTTAGTCCCTACTCTCAACCCTTATATAGACGACCTTGACGGGGGGAAAGGGTCAATTTCTGAGTTTGGACAACGGAACCCTATCTATGCAGCCAGTGGGGGGGGAACGGGGTTAATGCTGAATTATAAGTTTACAGAAAGCTTAAAACTTTCGGCTGGTTATTTAGCCGATGGTTTAACTGCAGGGAACCCCCGTCAAGGAAATGGCTTATTTAATGGCGGTTATGGGGCTTTAGGCCAGTTAACCTGGGATTTAACAGACGGTTTTTCCGTTGCCGGGGTGTATGTTAACGAATATGCGCCCCCCGGACGATTTGGCTTTAATTATAATGGCTTAGGAGTCAGTGGAACCGCCGTTGCTAACTCTTTAGCCGGGCAAGATATTCCTGGAGGGGGACTTTTTGGGGTTGAACAGTTTCCTGTTATTAGTAATGCTTATGGTGTTAATGTTTCCTGGCGAACCAGTCCAGAATTTACGGTTAACGGTTGGTTTACGACGACTAACGCCCGTTTAATCGGTCGAGGAGATGGTGATATCTTAACCTATGCCTTAACCTTTGCCTTTCCTGACTTGGGAAAAGAAGGAAACTTACTCGGTTTTGTAGTAGGTGCGCAACCCTATTTAACGGATTTTGAAGGAGGAAACCCCCAACCCTTTGAGGTAGATATTCCCTATCATCTTGAGGCATTTTATCGTTATGGCGTGAACGATAACATTTATATTACCCCTGGTTTTATTTGGTTATTGGCTCCCAACCAAGATAATGATAACGCCACTGATTTTATTGGAACCATTCGCACCACTTTTACTTTTTAATAAAAGCAACAAATTAAAGAAATTTTCGATAAATTGGTCTATACTCTAACTAAATTTATCCATTTAAGAATATTATGAAGTTTATTTCATCATTTCGGATAACCGGTATTTGTTTATTAATAGGTTTTTTAACAGTCATTACTGCCCCTTGGGTTTATTCACAAAGTTTAGACTTTAACAATATAAATCAGGGGATAACATCATCAATTATTATTGCTCAATCTTCAGAAGAACCCGAAGCCTCTGTAACGGATGAAAACGGAGACAAGACAACAGAAGAAGAAGAAGAAAAAAGTAGCGAAGAAGTTGAAGAAGCAGATGTTTTATTGGATGGCAAAACAGTTTTTACCATTAAAAGTGCTTTAGGGGATGTTTCTCCAGAAAATCGTGCGAAAGCAACAATGGAAAGACTAGAAGAAGTTGCTCAAAATTCAGCTATCCTCCCAGAAGAAATTAACAGCACTAATTTAAAAGATTTAGAACTAATTCAAGCAGATGATCTGATAATAACAGCTTTTTCAGAAGAAGATGCCGAAGCAGAAAATATGCCTCTTTCTCAATTAGTGGATGAGCGTCTTGAACAAATCATAACTGCTATTACTGAGTATCGAGAATCTAGAACTCAAGAATCTATTTTGTGGGGAACAATTAAAGCGGTTATTGCCACAATTATCGCTTTTATTACTTTATATCTCTTCAATAAAATTCTTCCTTCTATCTTTAATCGTATCCGAGCTTGGCAAAGAGAGAGATTAGACTCGGTTGAATTTCAAGGCTTACAATTTATATCGGGTCGCCAAGTTGCTAAATTTATTTCTTTTGTTTTTACTCTAATCCGAGTCTTTTTAGTATTCTTAGTTTTCTATATTTATATTCCCCTCGTTCTCAGTTATTTTCCTTGGACTCAATCTATTGGAGTTAAGTTACTGAATGGTTTTTGGGGAGCGATTAATTTAGTTTTTGGTGGAATTATTGCTTATTTACCCAACCTATTTATTATTGCCGCTATCGGAATTCTTGCTTATTATTCTATTCGGTTTGCTGACTTTTTCTTTAAGGCAGTTCAACAAGAACGCATCCGAATTAATGGCTTTTATCCAGAGTGGGCAAAACCGACTTATAACCTGACAGTGTTCTTTATTATTGCGTTAGCAGGAGTTCTTATTTTTCCTTACTTACCGGCATCAAGTTCGGCAGGGTTTCAAGGGATATCTATCTTTGCTGGAGCTTTATTTACCTTAGGTTCAACGGCAATTATTGGTAATATTGTCAGTGGAATTGTTCTGATTTATACCCGTGCTTTTCAACTAGAAGATGTAATTACGGTGAATGATAAAACCGGTCGCGTTGTTGAAAAAACCATGCTAACCACACGCATTATGACCCCGGATAATGAAGTGATTACCATTCCCAATGCGACGCTTCTGGTGAGTGATATTACTAACTATACTGCTTCAATTCGCGATCGCAAACAACCTTTAGTCTTAAAGACAACCATTACTTTAGGCTATGATGTTCCTTGGCGAAAAGTTCATCAAGTTCTCATTGATGCAGCGAAAGAGAGTGAGGGAATTCTGCAAACCCCTGAACCCTTTGTGTTACAAACCAGTTTAGATGATTTTTATGTGGCTTATACCATAAAAGCCTTTACTAATACCCCTGAAAAAATGGCGTTAATTTACTCAGCACTTCATCAAAGTATTCAAGATAAGTGTAACGAAGCCGATATTGAAATTCTTTCACCTCACTATCGGGCCGTTAGAGATGGCCATCAAATTACTATCCCTGAAAATTATCTTCCTGAAGATTATCAAGCGCCGGGATTTCGTTTTGAATCGTTAGGAAATATATTAAAGAAAAATAATGATCATCAAGACCAATAGGACAACCTTCTATCTACTTATCCTTGCCATAATCATTGTCATGACCACTGTATTTTCTAATATTTTTCCTGGCCAAGCTGTTAGTCCAACGCCTCCAAGTTCAACAGAAGTTTGTGAGATTATTACGTCTATGACTCATGCAGAAAACACCGATAAATTATTATCTTTATTAGATACAAATCGTTCAGAAATAACCCAGAAACTGATTGCGATGAAAAGAAATATGGAACAGTACGAAGCAGAAGGATATGGGTGGCAAAATGTTTTAGATAGCTCCAGTGGCCTTGAGCCTCGCCCTGGTTCCTGGCTTCTGGGAGCCTTACGTATGGCCTGCGAGGATTAGTTATTGAAGTTAATTAAGTTGTAAAAGGTCTTCTAATATCAGTGCTTGGATATGAATACCGATAAGAATAATCTCTATTCCTAAAGCTAACTGCATGACCCCTAAAACCAGTCCTGCTATTTGTAAAGTAGGCAATTTAATGGCTTTGAGAATAGGACGAGCAAATAACATCGCCAACAAATTTAAAACCATGACTAGAATGAGCATGACCGGAACAATAAAAGGACGGTCAGAAATGCGATTATTAAACACCATTAAAATTAAAGCCAAGGCAATGCCATAAGGAGGCAAAATGGTGGGAAAGGTGAGAGGATTGATTAACAGTTTCATTGAGGGTTCCAGCAGTGGTTCATTACTTGTTGACCCTTTGTATTGAGACATCACTGCTTGTAACGAGGCCAGGAATAACATAATACCGGCAGCCATCAACAATGCAGACATACTCACAGTCCATCTAGTGAGAATGTTGCCACCAATGAGAACCACTAAGACAATAATAATGGTGGCTAACCCTGCACCATTAAGGGCTAAACTTTTGCGTAGGTCATCATCAGCATTTTGGGTCAGTTTGATAAAAGTAGGAATAATTTTAACTGGTCCGAGGGTAACAAAGAAGATAATAAAAATATTACCGGCACTTAAAACGCCCCGAAATTGTTGTAATTCGGTGAGGTTTTGCCGTTCCCAACTTTGATATCTGTCGGGTCTGGTTTAGGGGACTCCGTTTCTAAGTCAGCTTGAGCGAACAAAATGGGTTGCTCTTGAGGGGTTGGGTTTCTATAACTCTATTGGTTGGGGAAGTCGCAACAACAGGAAAATTGACTGAGAACCACAGGGTTAATACAGTAATCAAAGATAAGATAACCGGCATCAAGAAACGCTTTGTCAAGGGAAAATGGGAAAAAACCTTATATTTCATTAAAAACCTCGTTAA
>NZ_PRLH01000069.1 GCF_003013815.1 Cyanothece sp. BG0011
ATGTACCCTTTCAAACTGTTTTTATTCTCTTTGGGGCCTTTATTGTTCTCTGTGGAATCGGTCATTTATTAGAGATTGTCACCCTTTGGTATCCTCTCTATTGGTTCTCAGGCCTAGAAAAAGCCCTCACTGCTTTGGTGTCGAGTTACACTGCCATAGAAATGGTGTTTTTGATTCCTACTTTTCTCTCGCTGAAAACCCCAGACCAATTAGAAACCCTTAACCAAGAACTACAAAAAGAAATTGATGAACGTCAAGAAATAGAAGATAAACTGCGTCATCTTAACACACAACTAGAAACCCAAGTCAAAGAAAGAACCCAAAAATTAAAAGAAACCCTAGGACGGGAAAAAGCCATTACTCGGGTAGTTCAACGGATGCGACAAACCCTTAATTTAGAGAAAATTTTTGCCACCACCACAGAAGAATTAAGACAAACTATTGCTTGTGAACGGGTTATCGTGTATCAATTTAATCGGGACTGGAGTGGTCAAGTGGTGGCCGAGTCGGTTTCTCAGGGATGGCCAGCATTAAATCTATTAACGACTCCACAGGAATTATTAATTACTGCAGCAGAAGAAAAATGCACCATTAACACGATTGAAGACACCCATTTACAAGAGTCTCAAGGAGAACCTTTTACGAAAAAAAATACCTATCGGGTGGTCTCTAATATTTATGAGGCCGGTTTTACGCCTTGTTATATTAACCTTCTCGAACAACTACAAGCCAAAGCTTATATTGTTGTGCCTATTTTTTGCAATCATCAACTCTGGGGGTTAATTTTAACCTATCAACTGTCGACCCCCCGTAACTGGGACGATGCAGCGATTCAAATTGTTCTACAAGTGGGACAACAGTTAGGAGTGGCCGTTCAACAAGCAGAATTATTTAAACAAACTCAACAGCAAGCAGAAGAGTTAAAAATAGCGAAAATTGCAGCGGAAAAAGCAAACCATGCTAAAAGTGAATTTTTGGCCAGTATGAGTCATGAATTAAGAACCCCTCTCAATGCGATTTTAGGATATGTGCAGTTAATGTTACGTTCAACGTCTCTATCCTTTGACCATCGCAATAATTTACAAATTATTAATGATAGTGGAGAACATCTTTTAGGATTAATTAATGATGTTCTACAAATGTCAAAAATTGAAGCGGGGCAAATTGTTCTCAATGAAACGGATTTTGATTTATATCACCTCTTCTATGAACTAGAAACTTTATTACAACTAAAAGCAGCCAGCAAACAACTTCAGTTATCTTTTATCCGTGACTGTACCGTTCCCCAATATATTAGAAGCGATGATAAAAAATTACGTCAGATTTTAATTAATATTATTGGCAATGCCATTAAATTTACCAAAAAAGGAGAAGTGACCGTTACGGTTTGGTGTCAAAGTCATCGGTTATTTTTTGCGGTCAAAGATACCGGCGAAGGCATAGAAAATGAGGCATTAGAAACCTTATTTTCTCCCTTTACTCAAGCCAAAGCAGGAATTAAGTCAGGAGAAGGAACTGGGTTAGGACTTCCCATTAGTGCTAAATTTATCAATCTGATGGGCGGAGAAATGACCGTTAACAGTGTGGTGGGAGAAGGGACAACCTTTACCTTTGATCTTCATTTTCGTCCTGCTATTGCTGCGATGAAAGATACCACTACAACTATCTTCCGGTATCCTGTGGCTTTAGCCCCAGATCAACCCCATTTCCGCATTTTAGTGGTAGAAGATAAGCTAACTAATCGAGATTTATTAGTGAAATTACTGAGGTTAGTGGGGTTTGAAGTTAAAGAAGCAAGCAATGGACAAGAAGCGATCGCCCTCTGGGACGCTTGGGAACCTCATTTAATCTGGATGGATATGCAAATGCCGGTTATGAATGGTTACGAAGCCACAAAACAGATTAAAGCCTCTCTCAGAGGACAAGCAACAGTCATCATTGCATTGACGGCCAGTGTTTTTGAAGAACAACGACAACAAGTTTTAGACTGTGGTTGCGACGATTTTGCAGCCAAACCCTTCCGATCTCAAGAAATTTTTGACAAAATGGCTCAATATTTAGGGGTTAACTATGTCTATGAAGAGTCTATGCCTACCCAAATGGAAGAAACTTCGGGAGATGAGCCATTGACTATCATCTCCGATGATCTCACTGTCATGCCGACTCAATGGATAACACAAATTCATCAACGGGCCCGTGAAGGGAATGATTTATCATTATTAGAATTACTCGAAGCCATTCCCCCAGAAGAAACCACTTTAAAAAAGGCTTTAAATGAATTAATAGAGAATTTTCAGTTTGATGACATTATCGAATTAAGTAAAAACCACGTTGTTTAACAACTTATTGTCTATTAAGATTGAGTAGTATTGATGAGAATTTGACACCCCTTCTTGTTTCTTAATTGCCCAAGTCCCTACATGGTTAATAACTATGTATAACTAAGATTTGGGTACGTTGACAATGTGTTGCCAAATCAAACAAGAGAAATTAATGACCCCTAACCCTCAAAATCCAAACATTTTACTTAAATGTACAACCGAACCAGTATCATTGAGTCTCAAAGATATTTTAATTGTTGATGATACTATCGAAAATCTACGAGTCTTATCGAGTATTTTAACGGAACAAGGCTATAACGTCCGTAAAGCAACAGGGGGTGCAATGGCTTTGAAAGTTGTAGAAACTTTGCCTCCTGATCTAATTCTGCTTGATATTATGATGGCTGATCTGAGTGGTTATGAGGTGTGTCAACAACTCAAAAAAAATCCTCGTACGGCTGATATTCCTGTTATTTTTTTGAGTGCTTTAGATGACGTTTTTGATAAGGTTAAAGCCTTTGAAATGGGAGGGGTTGATTATATTAGTAAACCCTTTCAGATGGAAGAGGTTTTAGTTAGGGTCAAAAACCAATTGGCCTTGAGAACTGCACAAAAGGAAGTTTCTCAATTAAATGCTCAACTAGAAAGCAAAGTCCAAGAAAGAACTCAGCAGTTACAAAATGCTAATACCAGACTGCAAGAAATGGCCTTATATGACTCTTTAACAGGATTAGGTAATCGGAATTTATTAATTGAACAATTAAAACAGTCTGTCAACCTCACTCAACTGGATAATAATTATCAGTTTGCTGTTTTATTTTTAGACTGCGATCGCTTTAAAATTGTTAACGACTCTTTAGGTCATTTAGTCGGTAATCTTCTCTTAAAAAAAATCAGTCAAGCCTTACAAAGCATTCTTAACAAAAATGATATTCTCGCCCGAATTGGAGGAGATGAATTTGCTATTTTATTAGCTGATCTGGCTGAATTTGAGCAAGGCACAAAAATAGCCCAAAATATTCTCAATTTACTCAAAAAACCTTTCTATTGCAACGGTCAGGAAATTTTTATTAATGTTAGCATCGGCATTGTCTTCAGTCACCCTGATTACAAAGATCCTGAAAATATAGTTCGAGATGCTGATATGGCCATGTATAAAGCCAAATCTTTAGGAAAAGGTCAATATCAAATTTTTACCCCCGAAATGTCTGATATCGCTCAACAATTATTAATCTTGCAAACAGACTTATATCGGGCTGTCCAACAAGAAGAATTTACTGTTTACTATCAACCTATTATTGATTTAAAGTATAATAAAATTGCAGGATTTGAAGCATTAATTCGCTGGATACATCCCCAAAAAGGCATCATTTCTCCTGGTGAATTTTTACCATTAGCAGAAGAAACGGGCTTAATTTGTGAAATTGGTAGTTGGGTGATGAAAGAAGCTTGTTCTCAGCTTTCTCGATGGCATAAACAAGGATTTACAGATTTAAAAATCTATATTAATTTAGCAGCACAACAATTAAATCAAAGTGATTTAGTGACAGAAATTGACGGAATTTTAACCGAAAATCAACTATCAACTAATTCCGTTAAATTAGAAATTACCGAAAGTTCGATGATGCAAGATTTACAAACCACTCAATTTTTATTAGGAGAATTATGGAAACGAGGCATTAAACTAAGTATTGATGATTTTGGTACGGGTTATTCTTCTTTAAGTCAACTACAAAATTTTCCAGTGAATACATTAAAAATTGATCGATCTTTTCTGAAAAATGTTGACGAAAATAGCGATAATTTAGGGTTAGTTCCTGTCATTTTAAGTATTGCTGAAGTGATGACCATGGATGTGGTAGCAGAAGGAATTGAAACCAGCGAACAATTAGAACAACTCCGCAAGTTGGGTTGTCATTTTGGTCAAGGGTTTTTCTTCGCTAAACCCTTAGATGTTGAAAGAGCAACTCAACTGATTCATGATAATCCTACCTGGTAACTGTTATATGTGAGGGAACAGGGAACGGGGAACAGGCAACAGTGGGTAATGTCTTAACCTTAATAGTGTTATCGAAGGACCAAGATGTGAATATGGCAAGGTAATTTAAGCTGTTTTCTAAAATACCTAACCTATTGAGCTATGTATCAATTAAGATAAAATTCAAGTAACTGTTGTTCTTATTTTAGTCATTATGTCTCCTAAGCGTAACCAATCAAAATCTATGGCCTATCAAGAGTTTGGCAATAATACCAACTCAGAAGCGTTAGAACGAGGTGTAGCGGACCTGCCACCACAGCAACAAAATATTAGAATACAGGCCACTCGTTCAGGACGCAAGGGAAAAACCGTGACAGTGATGACCGGGTTTCAACATTCTCCAGATAGTTTAAATAAGTTATTAAAACAGCTAAAAAATAAATGTGGCAGTGGAGGAACAATGAAAGATGATACTCTAGAAATTCAGGGAGATCATCGTGATAAGTTACTCGAAATTTTAGGAGATTTAGGTTACAAAGTTAAGATTAGTGGCGGTTAATCAGGTTACAAGTTTAATAATTGAGTCCAGGAATAGATAACTGTTTGACTTGACTTTTTTGCCTTTTTAGGCTGTAAGTAATGCTATTTTTATCAACTTTTTTCGTTAACATTTTGGTGACACATCTTCCTATATGATAAGCCATATTAACCGGAACGGCGTTACCAATTTGTCGGTATTGGGAAGTGATTGATCCCATAAATTCCCAGTTATCAGGAAAGGTTTGAATTCTCCCATATTCTCTTATGGTAAGGGGTCTAGTTTCAGTTGGGTGACATCTTTCGGTTTGGGTTTGTGCGGGACTACAAGTAATGGTTAAACAGGGTTCATCCCAGGATAATCGTTTCGCAAACCCGGTTCTTCCTCCTCCTTTATAAAAGCTATTTTTCATGTAATCTTTTTGCACTTCTAGTGGTAAGTTTTTCCAGTTTCCTCCTGGGGGAATTAATTCCATAATACTTTTTTTTCTATCGTTATATTCAACTCCTGGAGAGGTTGGACAGTTTTGTAATGCGTCTTTTAAAGAGATGGTATAGTTATTTTTTTTAGGGAAAATAGGGATAAGATTTAAGTCTTGACGACAAGCAATAATAATTAGGCGATCGCGTTTTTGGGGAACGTCTAAAAATTGTGCGCTAACCACTTCGTAATAAGCATCATAACCTAATTCTTTAAAGGTATTTAAAATAATTTCTAGGGTTTCACCTTTTTTATGGGATAAAAGTCCTCTCACATTTTCTGCTATGGCTATTTTAGGTTGAACTTCTGCTAAACAACGGGCAAATTTAAAAAATAAGGTTCCTCTGGTGTCTTCAAACCCTTTACCTTTTCCTGCATAACTAAAGGCTTGACAAGGAAACCCACCCGATACAATATCAATTTTTCCAGAATAAGTTTTAAAATCTATGTTACTGACATCTTCTTGTAAAACTGTCCAATTGGGTCTATTTTTTTGTAAAGTGTTAACGCAATCTTTTGATATTTCTACTAATAACTCATGGCGCAATCCAGCATTTTCTAAACCCAGTGCCATTCCGCCACATCCTGCAAATAATTCGATAGTTTTAAATTCAGTTTGTTCTAAAGATTTTAATATTTTAAATTCTATTTCTGTATGTTTTCCATTTAAGTTATTTTGAACTGATTTCAATAAATCTAAATTAAATAAGCGAATATTATTATTTTTTTCACCTTGTATTAATTTTTTTTTCTCCCAAGTCCGAAGCACATTAAAAGATATTCCTAAAATTTCTGAAGCTTCTTCTAAAGTAACTTTTTTCATAAGTTTATTTTGATATTATTGTATATGTAGGGTGGGCAATAGTGTTAATTAATTTTGTACAAAAACTTTTATATTTTAGCATTGCCCACCAGATGATTAGTGATAAAACAACTAATAACTAGGATAACCATTCTTGATCAAGTAACTGTTCAATAGAATAAGGACATTGTGAAGGAAAGTTTACTTTATTTTGAGTCTTTATTTTAACAAAACCTAGTGCATCTTGATAAATATTATTTAACTCTGCTTCTAAATAGTTACATAGATTTGTGGTTAATTTTCTTCTTAATTGTACCCTAAAAGTATAGATTTCACATTGCCAATGAGTTGAATTGTACTCTTTTTCTGCTTCCCAATACTGTAATAACAATAAATGACGAATAATTTGATCTAATAAACTAGCAACAGCATTCTTTTTTTCTCTTCCCAAGTCTTCTAACTCCTCAATTAAATTATCTAAATCTAAATTATTAAACTGCTTATTTCTGAGACGTTTAACCGTTTCTTCTAACCATTGATAATCATCAATTTCGTAGAGTTGCTTTAAATCAGTAACCGTTAACATAATTACCTGACCTGAAAAATAATTGTATCTTACTATTCTAACATCATAAATATTTTTGGGCTTAATATTATTAAGCCCCTACAGGAATATTAAACCTCTACAATAACTGCTCGCTGTTCACTGGTAACTAATTTTAACTTTGACACATTGTCTTTTGACAAACTTGAAAAGTTTTGTCATAGTTCTTATTCAAGAAAAACTTGAATAATTCAGTCTAACCTATGAATTTTGGTGTGAAGAGGCAATACTGCTGGCTAATTACAGCAGTCAGTTTAATCTGTCTAGATACTTTTTTATCTCCTGTCAAAGCAGAAATAAGTAAAGTAAAACAGGAGATAAATAAGGTTAGTTTTAACTATGAACCCCTGACTAATACCTGGAATTATCAGGACTTACAAAAAAAGATTGAAAAAGAAAAAACAATAGAATTACTGATAGCTGATTTTAATTTGCTTAATTCATCAGAATTAGTGCCTGATCAGACAATTAAACTCGATGATCGGACAGAGCAATATGAAATTTTAAGCAGTTATATATTGCCAAAATTTAAGAACCCAACTGCTCACACAAAACAGATTGCTAACCCCAATGAAATTGAGAAGAATATTGCTACAAAATCTGTCAATTCTTTCGACAAAAAACGACAAGGAAATACAGATTTTCTTTTAGCCGATGAACCCTTACCTCCTTCGCAACAAGGACTTTTTTGGAACCCTGCACGTCCCGATAGTCATGCACCCATCGCGGTTATGGGGGAACATATTCATAGTGAAGGAGAAATCATGGTTTCTTATCGCTATATGTTAATGGAAATGGAAGGCAGTCTTGTGGGAGTCGATGATATTAGTAATGAAAAAATATTAGAGCAATATCCTGTTACTCCCACTCGCATGACTATGCAAATGCATATGTTTGGCATGATGTACGGTATCACCAACAATTTAACCTTGATGGCCATGTTGCCTTATGTGGTCAAAGATATGGACCATATTACTCGCATGAATACCAGTTTTAATACTGATTCTGAAGGGATCGGAGATATTAAAGTCACTGGTTTATACCAAGTTTTGAATGAAAATCGACAAAGAATTCATTTCAACGCAGGGGTTAGCTTTCCGACTGGTTCTATTGAAGCACGCGATCGCACTCCCGCCGGACCCGATCAACTGTTACCTTATCCGATGCAACTGGGATCAGGAACCCTCGATCTCCATCCAGGGATCACTTATTTAGGACAAACCGATGAATGGTCTTGGGGATCTCAGATTATTGGAACCCTTCGGTTAGGGACAAATAGTAATAGTTATAAATTTGGCGATCAAATTATGGTAACGGCCTGGGGTGCTAGAAAATGGAGTGATTGGGCCAGCACGTCTCTACGAATTAAAGGTAAAAATTGGGGCAATATTAGTGGACAAGATACCCGTCTTAATCCTAATATCGTTCCCACTGCTGATCCCACTCGACGGGGAGGAACTCAAATCGATATCGGTTTTGGACTGAATCTTTTTGTCCCGGAAGGAGACTTAAGAAGTGGTCGTTTAGCTATTGAATTTGAGTTACCTATTTATCGCGCTCTTCAAGGACCACAATTAGAAACCGATTGGCAATTAACCGCAGGTTTACAGTTTTCATTTTAAAGGGGTTAAATCTTAAATCAACATAAAACAATTTTGAGACAAAATTAAGATAACTTTGACAAGTTGTCTTTTGATTTCTCAGAAACCTTGTGTTAGCTTGTAAGCGAAATTTTCTCAATTTTCATTCTATGAAAAATAAAAAAATTCACTTTTCATTTTTCACCAAGTCCTTCAGTTATCTCAGCATCGCTTGTGCAACGGCGTTAGCATTGGTAACAAATATAAACCCAGAAGCTAAGGCTGCTGTTATCGAATTTGATTCAGGTATTTATGGGGGTTCTAATCCTAATACTTGTACACCTCAATTGCCTGATATGGGTGGAAAATGTTTTATCGAAGATGGCTTTAATGTTGAAGCCTTTTCTGCTCAAAATATAGGAAGTGCTACCGCTTTTTATAGTGATGGCGCACATTTCCATGCTAGTAACTCCTACGAAGCACAACATTTTAGTGAGGTTGATCGCCTCTTAGGAATTTATTTAACTTTAGTTGATGGTGATCCTTTTTCTTTAAAAAGTTTAGACTATCAATTAAGGGAGAATACCCGTGCTATTTCTGGTTATTCAACCGATGATACTAAAATTTTAATTAGTAGAACCTTTGATCCAAATCAACCGGTTTCAGGACAGTTTACAGAGTATTCTCTCGGTAGTAATCTCCCTTCGATGTTTCAGACTTTAAACTTTTCGGAATTTGAGGATATTACTCAAGTTTATATTGCCAGTTCAGGAGATGTAAACTTTGATAATATTACCACTAATACTATTCCTGAATCTAGCACTTTAGTGGGATTATTAGCTCTGGGAACTATGGGTTTTTGTTTGAGACGAAAAGAAAGCCAAAGATAGAGACTTAATTGCTACCTTTGACCGATATAACAGTAATATAATGACAGTTTAACAGCAGTAGGGGTCAACATTATCTGTTGACTCCTATTGTTATTTCAAATAGAATCAATATTATTAATAATAAAGGTCAAAAAAATCTCGGCTCTTGATATTAATAACTGAGCATCAGACTCACTAATATTAGGATCAATATTATAATCACCACGATTGCGCTGTGCTTGAGCATCAATGAGATAACGATGATAATATTTAGGAATACGATTATTTTTAGCAAAGCGTTCACCCAAAGCTGAAATGACTGCGGAATGCTTTGAAAAAGATAATCCTTCTCCTTCTAATAAAGCAGATGCTCCATAAAACATAGCATAATAGGCACGGGACACAGCAAATTCATAGAACCCTTCTTGCTTTAAAGTTTTTGCTGCTTCTAAACTGCGATTCGCTTTAGTTAAAAGTCCCTGTTGTTCTGGAGTCATAAGACAATTCCATCTTTATGAATATTGCGAACAAAAGGACTATTCTCTGAAATTAAACGTTGTTGCTCAATAAATGAACGAGAAATTAATGTATTGTATTTAAGAGACAAATCAGCTATCATTTGACTGGTTTTTTCAAGCTCTTCAGAATAATTAAAAGGTTGTTTGAGAACAATTAAAATATCAACATCCGAATCAATCTGTGCTTCTCCTTTTGCTTGAGAACCATAAAGAATAATCTGAGATAATTTTTCTTGGTAAATCTTTTTAATTTCTCTCGATAATTCTTTTAATATAGTTTTAAGTTGTGGGTTAACTAAGATAGCCATATTCGTTAAGTTCTTAATATTAATCGTAATATAACGACAGTTTAACAGCAGTAGGGGTCAACGGCCGTTGACCCCTACAAATAACGATGATGTTACTGAGATTTAACGACCCCCAACGGTTATTTTATCTACTTTTAAGTGAGGTTGACCAACGGTAACATAAATACTGCCACTAACGGAACCACAAAATCCTGGGGCCAGTCCTAAATCTTGAGAACACATGGATATTTCGTTCATAATATCCTTAGCAGTTCCGATCAAGGTTGCACCCTTTAACGGTTTAGTGACTTTGCCATTTTCGATTAAATAAGCTTCAGAAACGGAGAAATTAAACTCGCCGGTTGCGCCAACACTTCCCCCACCCATTTGCTTACAATAAATACCTTTATCCACCGAAGCAAAAAGATCATCGATAGAAGCGTCACCAGGGGCAATATAAGTATTACGCATCCGAGACGCTGCTGCATAGGCATAACTTTGACGACGGCCGCTACCGGTGCGAGGATGGCCCGTACGCATCGATCCCGTGCGATCGCTGATAAAGTTCTTTAAGATGCCATTTTCAATCAATAAGGTGCGTTGGGTGGGCATTCCTTCATCATCCATATCAATGGTTCCAAAGGCGTTATCGGAACGGCCTTCATCCCAAGCGGTCAAGTTTTCATGGGCGATTTTTTCCCCTTTTTTGTCCATAAACGGGGTAGTTTTATGTTCGATTTGGGTGGTTTCTAAGAGATGGCCACACGCTTCGTGGAAAATGACCCCACCGAACTCATTCGCCATGATAATGGGGTAATTTCCGGACTCGACAAAGTCAGCATAGAGCATTTTTCCGGCGGACTCGGCCACCCCTTCGGCCGCTGTTTCATAATCCCATTGACGCAAGAAACCGGGGTCACTGGTATCTCCAAACCGTTTCCCGATAGAGGTGCGATGATCTCCATCTGCACAAAATAGGGAGTAACCCACCGACTGAGTGAGGCGAATATCTCGGGCAAAGGTACCATCACTGGCTGCCACTAATACTTCTTGCCAGTCTCTAAAATACATGGCCCGACGGGACTGGATATGGTTGGCTTTTTGGGCTAGTTTACCATTGGCCTGTAATAAGGTGTGGCCCATTTCTTCAATAGAACTACATTGAGGTAACCAAATTTCCTTATCTTTGATGGCTGCGTAATCTCTGAATAATTCTAGGTTAATTTCTGGGATGTAGGCGTTAGGGGAGGGCAAGGTTAAGCCTAAGATAGATAAGCCCTTTTCTAAGGCAGTTTTTAGCCCCTGGAATGAGAGATCATTGGTACTGACATAACAATCGGCTTTTCCTTTAAAAATGCGGATTCCTGCCCCTGTGGATAAACGCGGGGAAATGCTAGTTATCGCGTCTTCTTCAGCTAAACAGCTAATATAGTTAACCCGTTCGAGGAAAAATTCTAAAAAGTCGGCCCCGGCTGCCCTTCCTAACCCTAAAAGGGTGGAGAGGGGATCTTGCCAACTCGCGTCAAAGCGATCGCGACTTGACTCGTAACTTAATTGAGGTAATTCTTTGGAGATTAACAACGTTGCTGTCATAAGATAGTATCCTTAACTGGGTTTCGATATCGTAGCGTTTGGCTTTATTCTTTATTCTATCCTTTGTCACTGGTGAAATCAGAAGGGGGGCGATCGCTACTCCAGGCCCACCAAGCTTGTTCACATTCGCACAGATAAAATTCTTGCCATCTGCGAACATAGTCTTCAGTGATCACTGGGGCCCGTCGATTGATCCAAGCGTTTTGCGCTTGATTGGCACTAGCATGACAACGAGGGCAACAAAATTGTAATCCATGAACCGCGTTTTCTGTCCAGTCAGGGGGAGTCGGGCTAAAGGCATCCATTGTAATGTTATGATGGCATTAAAAAACCATTAAAAATTATCGTTTGTTTGTTATCTTAGCATCTGTTTCGTAAAAGTTTGTTAATTAAGTCTCCCAGGTAAAAGGGGTTGTTGTCAGGGAAATTTAGACTCAGTCTCTTCAACAATTACTTTTCAACGAAGATTACACCATCAATTTTTAATATTAATTATTAATAAAGCTAATCCGTAAATAAAGTTGATCTTTCTGTTTATATCTTCTGTCAGCTTAAGGTAAAAAAGGGTAAATTCTCGTTTTTCATGTTAATAGTGACAATCATGTAACCATAAGTTATAACGGAGTTACTTTATCTATCCCTAGCTTAAATCCATAAATTTTATTCATTTACTGATTTGATCAGTTGAAAAATAACCCCCTATTTTTGAATTTTGATTATGAGTGATAAATCTGTCAGGATTAATATTAACCCAGAAACTTGGCAAAAGTTAAATCAATATTGTCAAGCATCAGGACAGGTTGAATCAGACGTTTTAGAACAATTAATTTCCTTACTGGATCAACCTTCAATTCTAGAAAACTCTGATAAACTTCAACAATCTCAGCATCAAATAGAACAAGAACTAAAAGAAAAAACCGCTTTTTTACAATTAGTTTTAGATAATATTCCTCAATTAATTTTTTGGAAAGATACTCAATCGGTTTTTCTTGGTTGTAATCGTTTATGGGCAAAAGCTGCTGGATTTATTGAACCTAAACAAGTGGTCGGTAAAACGGATTATGATATTTATCATGATCCGAATAATCAACATTTAGATCCCCCAACTCAACATCTTAGTTATTATCGAGAACAGGATCTTCGTGTCATAGAAACAGGAGAACCTCAATTAAATTTTGTTGAACAGAAACGTAATCCAGAAGGTCAAGAAGTTTGGTATAACACTAATAAAATTCCTATCAAAGATAGTGAGGAAAATATTGTCGGTATTTTGGGAACAATTGAAAATATTACTGAGCAAAAATTAGTCGAACGGGCATTATTTGAAGAAAAAGAATTAGCGAAAATCACCCTAAATTGCATTGGCGAAGCTGTGATTACAACTAATTCGGAAGGAAGGATTCAAGATTTTAATCCTATGGCTCAACAACTAACAGGCTATAGCATTCAAGAAGCTATCTATCAAAGAATTTCTAACATTTTTACCCTCATAGATGACAGAGGAAATAGTCAGGAAAATCCCATGGATGAAATGCTAAAAAATAGTCAAAATCAGCGAGAAAGGCGAACGGGAATTTTACAGAATAAAAATGGAGAACGATATGAAATTGATATGGTTATTACACTGATTCGAGGTCAAAATCATCAAATTTTAGGGGCTGTTTTAATCTTTCGTGACGTAACTCAAGCCTTACAATTAGCTCATCAATTATCCTGGGAAGCCAGTCATGATACTTTAACAGGGTTAGTTAATCGCAGAGAATTAGAAAAACAATTAACCTTGGCAATAGAAAGTTATAAAAACGAAGCAATTGAATATATTTTATGTTATTTAGATTTAGATAGATTCAAAATTATTAATGATACCTGTGGTCATTTTGCCGGGGATGAATTATTAAAACAAGTGACTAATTTATTACAAACAAGAGTTCGTAGTAGTGATATTTTAGCTAGGTTGGGGGGAGACGAATTTGCTTTATTACTTAAAGGATGTTCTCTCGAAAAAGCCGAAACTATTGCCGATAACTTGAGACAATTAATTAAGAATTTTAGATTTACTTGGGATAATAAAATCTTTTCCGTTGGGGTTAGTATAGGAATCGTCTCTATTAATCAAGAAATTCAAACCATTACATCTGTAATTAATACAGCAGACGTTGCTTGTCGTACCGCTAAAAGTCGGGGTAGAAACTGTGTTTATGTTTATCAACCCAGTGATAGTAAAGTAATAGAAGAAATTGGTAAAAGTCAATGGATTATTAAATTAAATCAGGCACTAACTGACAACTCTTTTCGTCTTTATTCTCAAAAAATCATTTCTCTTCAATCTTCCGAAAAAGTTTACCATGAGATTTTATTAAGATTAGCAGATGAGTCAGGAAATTTAATTTCTCCATTAGCATTTATTCCTTCTGCTGAACGCTATAATTTAATGGCAGACATCGATCAATGGGTGATTAGTAACTTTTTAAAAGTTTATAGTGAAGCTTCTAAAACACAGTCTAATCATTTATATACTATTAATTTATCAGCTATTAGTTTAAAAAATAACCAACTTTGTGATTTTATAGGAGAAAGATTATCTTGCTATAATGTCAATCCTCAACATTTATGTTTTGAAATTACAGAAACCACAGCTATTACTAATCTTAGTCAAACCATTAAACTCATTGAAGAAATTAAAGAATTAGGTTGTTATTTCGCTATCGATGATTTTGGGAGTGGAATGATTTCTTTATCCTATCTTAGAAATTTACCTGTTGATTATTTAAAAATTGATGGAAGTTTTGTTAAACATTTAGTCAACAATTCAATTAATCATTGTTTAGTTGATTGTTTTCATCGTATTGCTAACGTTATGAATATGGAAACCATCGCTGAATGGGTTGAAACTCAAGAAATATTAGATATTTTACAAGAAATAGGAGTTGATTATGCTCAAGGATATGCTATCGAAAGACCCATTCCTTTATCGTTTTAATTGTATTTAATTAGCTCTTATAGAATAAAATTATTAACTTATATAATAGCAATTTTATAGAAAATTTGCTATAGTTTTAATAGTTAAATATGAACTATATAAACATTTTATGGTTAATAATGCTTCATTAATAATGACAAGTGGAAAAATAATATTTCTGATACTGTGGTTACTGTTAGTCGCCCTACAAATTGAAGCATTTGCTAACTCTCTAAATAACACTGAATTAAAACCAGAAAAAGATCGTAATAATTCTAGGGTCAAAACCAATTCTGAAGAGACAAAAACCATCGAAAATTGTCCTCTAAAACTTTCCAATAAAGCTAATTTATCAAACTCAAATATTTTAGTCTCTTTAACCGTTGAAAAAAAAATAATTCATATTAATTTAGTTGGAAATACTGCTTTTACCACAGAGGAAATTTTACAAGTTCCAGAAATAAAAACTCTAATTCAACTTTATCAAGAAAAAACCTTAAATTTAGAAACCTTTAATCAAGTTTATCAAACCTTAGCCGATAGCATTACTAACTATTATTTAAGAGAAGGTTATATTACCTCAAAAGCAACCATCAATCCTTTATCTAATATTGAGGAAAATTCAGAAGAAACAATTATCATTATTGAAGGAAATCTGGCTGAATTACAATTAATTGGTAGAGATAATTTACACCTAGCTTATCTTTGCGATCGCCTTCTTTTAGGAATTACCTCACCTCTTAATATTACTCAGTTAGAAAAACAGTTAAAATTGCTTTCTTTTAAGCCAATTTTAGAGAGTATTGACGCTCAAGTTAAAGCCTCGGGGAAAGTAGGATTAAGTATTATAGTTGTGACCATAAAAGAAACTGATTCATGGCAATTTGGTCTAGGAATTGATAACTTTTCTCCTCCAAGTATTGGCTCAAATCGGACGGGAACTTTTGTACAAAATAACAATTTAACAGGGTGGGGAGATAACATTTCCTTGTCTTATTATCGCTCAACTACGGATGGAGGAAATACCCTTGATACTATCTATCAACTCCCTTTAAATCCTCAGGAAGGAACCCTACAAATTCGAGTGATTCCGACGGGGACAAGAATTACACAAGATCCTTTAGATGACTTTAATATTACCGGCAATAAACAAGTTTATGAAATGACTTTTCGTCAACCTTTATGGCGCGATTTATCCGATGAATTTGCTTTATCTGTGGGGTTTCGTTATCAAAATGGTCAAACCTTAATTAATGGAGAAGTTGCACCCATTGAAAACGCGAGAAATCGCTCCACAATCTTACAATTTGGACAAGATTACTTAAGTCGAGATCAACAAGGATTTTGGTTCTTACGCTCTCAATTTAACTGGGGAGTTGACTTATTTGATGCTACCATTCGCTCAGGTTCAACCCCCGATAGTCGCTTTTTTAGCTGGTTATTTCAAGGACAAAGAGTACAACGATGGGATGATAATCACTTGATGATTATTCGAGGAGAATTACAATTAACGCCTGATCCTTTATTACCGGATCAATGGTTTATTATAGGGGGAGCAGAATCCGTTAGAGGGTATCGACAAAATATTAGATTTGGAGATAATGGCTTTAGATTATCCATAGAAGATAGAATTACAATTATAAGTAATAATGTTAATCAATCCAGTTTAGAAATTGCTCCTTTTCTGGATATGGGATCAGTCTGGTTTGCAACAGAAAATGATAATTCACAGAATAAAAAGTTTATCATGGGAACGGGACTCGGATTAATTTGGAATGATGCTGCTACCATTGAAGGGTTAACCCTACGTTTAGATTATGGTATTCCTCTAATTCCTTTACCCCATTTCAGCAACAATCTACAAGAAAAAGGCTTATATTTTCAAATTAATTATTCTCCTTAAGTGTTAGCAGAAAAGTAAAGTTACTATGAAACCAGGAGTGAGGAGACCATGAACTTAATAAAAATAACAAATTATTGGATCTTTATTTTGATAGGGTTAACAGAAATTAATCATATCAATCCTATTTTAAGTCAGTCCATTACCCCGGCCAATGATGGCACCGGAACTATTGTTAATCAAGAGGGGAATCAATTTAATATTGAAGGGGGAACACTATCAGGAGATGGGACAAATCTTTTCCATAGTTTAGAAAAATTTGGACTGAATAAAGAGCAAATTGTGAACTTTTTAGCTAATCCACAAATTCGTAACATTTTAACCCGAATCGTTGGGGGTGAGGCTTCAATTATTAATGGTTTGATTACCATAACCGGTGGTAACCCTAATCTATTTTTAATGAATCCTGCCGGGATGGTTTTTGGTCCGAATATTCAGCTTAATTTACCGGCTGATTTTACTGCTACAACGGCCACCGGTATAGGCTTTAATAATAATCATTGGTTCAATGTCATAGGAACAAATAATTATCAAGGGTTAAACAGTGATCCCTCTCAATTTGCCTTTGATTTAACCCAGTCCGGTCATATTATCAATACCGGTCATTTAACCGTTGCAGAGGGTCATAACCTCACCCTAATGGGAAACACTATTGTTAATACGGGAACCCTAAAAGCACCAGGGGGAAATATTACCATTGCAGCTATCCCAGGAACTAACCGCATTAGGATTTCTCAACCCGGAAGTCTGATCAGTTTAGAAATTACTGCACCGAGGGAAACCAATCCCGAATTATTAAATATTAAACCCCAAGATTTACCGACCTTACTAACAGAAGGAAGTCAAACCTTAGACTTAAATATTAGTGCCAATAACGATCAAAGTATTCAATTAACCCAAAACAATGCTAACCTTCCGAACACACCAGCAACCCTAATCACATCGGGAACCATAGACGCATCTTCTTCTGGTGGAGTTGGGGGTAATGTTACCCTAACCGGCGATCGCATTGCAGTCATAGATGCTCATATTGATGCATCAGGAAACACCGGAGGGGGAACCCTCAGAGTGGGAGGAGATTATCGAGGACAAACAACCCTTCCCACCGCTCAACGCACCCTCATTAACTCAGGTTCAACCCTTCGCAACGATAGTATTAATTGGGGTGATGGGGGTCAAGTCACGGTTTGGTCAGAGGAGATCACAGGATTTTATGGCAATATTAGCACTCAAGGAGGCAATCTTTCAGGGAATGGGGGATTTGTAGAAGTTTCGGGAAAACAACAGCTAATTTTCCAAGGAACTGTAGACACCAGTGCCATTAATGGTGCGTTTGGCACGCTGTTATTAGATCCGCTCAATATTGTGATTAAAAATGGTGAGGGGGATAGTGCAACCGATGGAATAGATAGCTTTGCCGGCAATAATAACGGTCAAATTGGACAAATCTTAAGGGATGATAGGCCCAATAATACGATAATTTTTGAGTCAGAATTAGAAGGGTTATCCGGAGATACGAATATTATTCTCGAAGCTGACAACAATATCACCATTGAAGATTTATCCGATAATGCTTTAACCTTTCAACCCGGTTCAGGAAGTATTATTTTTCGAGCGAATACCGATGCACTTGCTTTAGGCAGTTTCACCATGAGTCCTGATGATAGCATTATTGCGCCA
>NZ_PRLH01000195.1 GCF_003013815.1 Cyanothece sp. BG0011
TATTCTAGAGAATACTGTTTGGTTTTTGGATGAGTAAAACTATACATATTTTCTGGGGGAGGTAAATATGTAATTCTTAAAGTATTTTTTTCATACTGAGAAAATGATTCGTTAAAACCTCCCTTCTTTAAAATCACTCTAGGTTTATGTTTCCATGCTCGCTGGCCATTGGATAAATAATCTTTTGAAAGATCTTTTGATGTCTGTCTACGAATCGTTGTGATACTTGAAAGAAAGGCATCTTCAGATAAAAAAGCAGCAAGCATATCATGATATTTATATAAAAAATTTGGTTTATTATCTATAGTGACTGCCAGTCTATTTTCACTGAAATCTGGTTTATCAAAACGGTAAACATTGAACATATAAAAATCTAAAGCAACAATAGCTTGTTCAATAGACTGTGTTTCATGGGCGTGTTGAAAATATCTTAAAAGTTCATAGATATCAACAGCAGATAGTCCTAAATTATAACGAGGTCGAACTTGCGTTTTCCACCCTGGATGTTCCGTATCATAAGCTTGTTCGGCTCTAGAAGAACCTAAAATAATTCCTTTGGGTTTTAATCTATTAATAATAGCTGCTTTGCCCATACGTAAATGATCGCTAAATTCAGGTTTTCGTTGATTTAACCCTTTAATTTCAGTAGAACCCACAACACTATAAGGATCGATTAATCCATTAAAAAATGCAAAACAGCCACTTATAGTTAAGAAGGATAAAAACCAGATTTTTAGATAGTTTTTAGCTTTAATTGTCATAACTCTAAAATTGAAAATATAAAAATTCGCTTACTTTTGAAAGTTTAATAATACAGAAAAAGTTGGAGATCGCAATAATCACAGACCATGTATAATTGGGTCGCCATTTTAGCCACTTGGGAATAGAATATCTTGACTTGTTTTTATAAGTTAAAAGGGCTGGCTCATAATCATTCATAATTTGTTGCGTATTCGGTAGAAAAGCAATAATCAAAAATAACACTAAAAACAAGTTTTTAGGAAATGCAAACCCATTCGTCGCCAACGAAAAACCATGAAACCCTAACATAGACTGTACAATATGTATGGCACTGTTTAGGGTTGTAGCCCTGAAAAATACCCAAGCAATAACCACAGCTATAAATGTAATAATTTGTCCCAGAATTTGTCCAAAAATAGTTGACTTATTTAAGTTCTGTTTAAGAACTGAACTACGAAAATTATGCCAGCCATGATTTATAACAAGATAACAGCCATGAAGCCCTCCCCAAATAATAAAAGTCCATCCAGCCCCATGCCAAAGTCCCCCCAATAACATAGTAATCATTAAGTTAATATATCGTCTGAAAATGCCCTGACGATTTCCTCCCAAGGGTATATATAAATAGTCCCTTAAAAAACGAGATAAGGTCATGTGCCAACGTCGCCAAAACTCAGTAATATTAACAGATTTATAAGGAGAATAAAAGTTTAAAGGCAGGATAATACCAAACATTCTAGCAATACCGATGGCCATATCAGCATAACCAGAAAAATCAAAATATAGTTGGAAACTATAGGCTAAAGCCCCTGTCCAAGCAGAAAGAAACGTTAAAGATTGTCCTTGTTCTGCTGCTGAAAAAATTGGGTTAGCATAAACTGCAATACTATCAGCTAAAACAACTTTTTTAAATAAGCCAATGGAAAAAATGGAAAGACCAACAGCAATATTTTCCCAATTAATACGATAAGTTTCCTTTCGTTCAAATTGAGGAATCATCTCTTGATAGTGAACAATCGGCCCAGCTATTAATTGAGGAAAGAAAGTGACAAATAAACAATAATTTAAAAAGCTACTATTTTTAAGTTTATCTTGATAAGAATCAATTAAATAGGCAATTTGTTGAAAAGTAAAAAATGAAATTCCTAGGGGTAAAATGATATTTTGTAAGTTAAATTCAACATAATCATTTCCAAAAATAGCTGTTAAATTATTAACCAAAAAATAGGAGTATTTAAAGTAACCAATGCAAACTAAATTTGCAATAATTCCTATTAACAATAATCGAGACGATAATGGCTTATTTTTTACTTCTTTATTAATAATATTTCCGAGAAAATAATTGAAGACAATAGAGCCAATAATTAAGATAAGATATGTAGGATTCCAGTATCCATAAAAAAATAAAGAAGCAGCAACTAACCAACCAATAGATAAGACACGACTTTTAAAACGACTTAATGTAAAAAATCCTAACAGAACAATCGGTAAAAATATAAAAATAAATTCATAAGAATTAAATAACATAGTCTTAATCAATTTTGGCTAGATTACGCACTAAACCTAACTCAATCACTGTAATGATAAAAGTTAATGCTACTCTAGCACAAAATGTCCAAGAATGTTACTGTAGAAGCAATGAAATAAAGACTAATTAAAATCTAAGATAAATCAACTACATAGACCCAATCTGCATACTGGGGATCTTTATTTTCAGTAATAGCAAATAACTTATCTCTTAACTTCTCAGTCATGGGACGATGAGAAGAGAGTTTAAACGTTTCAATCTGTTTCACAGGAGCTATTTTGGCAGCAGTTCCACACAAAAATACTTCATCAGCAATAAATAATTCTGACTTATCAATTGGTCGCTCAATAGTGGGAATATCTAAATTTCTCGCTATTGTTAAAACACTATCTCTGGTAATTCCTTCTAAGATATCTTGTTCAAATCCAGGGGTAATTAATTTACCATTTCTAACAATAAAAATATTCATCCCAGTGGCTTCACAAACCTTTCCTTGAGAGTTCATTAAAATGGCTTCATCAAACCCTGATTCGACTGCCTCAGTTTTCGCTAACGCAGAGGTAATATAAGCAGCACTAATTTTGCCTCTTAAAGGAAAACTGCGATCTTCTTGGCGAGTCCAAGAACTAATACGACAACTAATTCCATCAGGAGAAAGATAATCTCCCATCTCTAAACCATAAACAAAAAAGTTCTTTTCAATATTATGAAGTCTAGGGGCAATTCCTAATCCTGAACTATAGACTAAAGGACGAATATAAAATGATTGAGTCGGCTTATTTTTCTTAACAAAATCAATAATAATTGCTTGCAGTTTCTCTGGAGATAATTCATAATTGAGAAACTTTGAACTTTGAGAAAGACGCTGACAATGACGCTCTAAACGAAACAGTAAGATTTGTTTTGCATTTTCAGGGTTGGGAATTCCACGCATTCCACCAAAAGCTGCTGTCCCATAATGTAGGGCATGGGTGGCTATAGAAAGCTTAGCATTTTCAAAAGGGACAAATTCGTTCTCAAAATAAGCAATTGGCAAAAAAGTGTGCATTTTATATTCCGTTATCCTTGCATTAGGTAAAATCGTCCTGATATCTAAGACTTTGCTCTTAGTTAACCTTTGACTCAAACTAGATAACCCATCGGTCTATCTATTTTACGGATTGAGGTCGATGATAATAATAATTGATGTTAGGTTAACTCGTCAACTTAAGTTAATCTAAACAGCAATCGGCAACTGTTAACATTTTTAGCTAAAATAGTCGACACTGATTGAACAAATGAGGAACAATGCCATTTCCCTTAACCTAAACAATTCTGTTAAGCTAAAGGTTTACCCTGTATAAGATTGCTATGCAAAAAAAACATACCTTTGATTCGTCTCAAGTCATGTATCGCGCCCAGGAGTTGCTCGATAAAGCATCCAACCGTTACCGTATCACAGTACAAGTAGCCAACAGAGCTAAACGTCGTCGCTATGAAGAATTTGATAGCATTGATGACCCTAACATGAAACCTGCCGTTCGTGCCATCATTGAAATGTCTGATGAACTAACACAACCAGAAATTATTAGTGATGTGTAAATTAGGATAACCATGAAAAGGAAAACGATTGAACTATCCAAACAACAACAGAAATGGTTAGGGGTTTTCCTTCTCAGTCTCAGTTTGAGTTGGGGAGTCCCGCAACTTGAGATCAATTCTGTGACCGGTTGGGGTTTAAAAGCTGTCAACGCTCAAATCCTACGTCCTGAAGAAGCAGCAGCGATTATTTATGAAGAATTACCCTATCTTCCCCAGGAAAATCAATATCGGAGTGCTGAAACAGGGGAAATTGACCCAGAACATACTTTAATGAGTCGTTTTATTCGTTATCACAAAGATTTTCAACGGCGTTCTCCTCAATATCGTTTAGACTGGAAAGTTACCTTAGCCGATTATTTAGGGGTGAATCGGTCTATAAGAGAATCTAACTATCCGGGGTCTACTCTACAAAGTAACCCATTAGCACAAGATATTGAAGTCATCCGTCAACTCAGTCGTCGTCAACGTCAACAGTTAGTTGATTTATTAGTCAAAATTTATAATCCTCAATCTCAACCAACAACTAATCAACCTGTCCCAGAGGAAACAGAAGCAACCTCAGAGGTGTCAACCCCCTCAACACCGAGTTTATCTGAACCCGGGGATGCTCAATTACTAATACCATAAATCAGTTATGAGCGATCGCATCATCAAAAAAGGTCAGGGGTGGCGATTAGGATGGAAAAATGAAAAAACTGACTATCCTGGGTTAATAGGAGGAGAAGATTGGGCAATAGAGTTAACAGAAACAGAGTTTACCGAATTTTGTCGGCTTTTTGAGCAATTAGCCACAACCATGACCGCCATGAAAGAAGAATTGATGGAAGAAGAAAGAATAGCTTGTGAAGCAGAGAGTGACTTATTGTGGTTAGAAGTCGAAGGATTTCCCCATGCTTACTCCTTACGAGTGATTTTAAATCAAGGTCGTCGCTGTGAAGGAAACTGGCCAGCCGAAGTCGTCAGGGAGTTATATCAAGCCATTCAAAAATTAAATATCTTTTAACTTGCATTTTTTAAAACAATAGGTATATAATAAGAATCTGTGAATATCGGGGCGTAGCGCAGCTTGGTAGCGCACTACTTTGGGGTAGTAGGGGTCGTGGGTTCAAATCCCGCCGCTCCGATTTAATTAGGAAAAACAAGAGGAATCAATCTTGTCAACTATCCTAATTTTCGTAGATTAGTAATAAAACATTATATTCTACGTTATACTGATAGTTCGAGTTCAACTGGATCAATGACCCCAGTTATTACCAAACCATCCAGTGAAGTAATCAAGCACTGTCGTTTTATGTTGAGAAGAGATCACCGTGGTTAGACAAGAAGGATCTAAAAAAGATACAAAACAAGCCAAAGGCGAAACCAAAGCAAGTAACTTTGTGGTAGAGACCAAAGAGGAACTAGCCAAAGTCGTCTGGCCATCAAGACAGCAACTGTTAAGCGAATCCGCAGCCGTCATTTTAATGGTGAGCCTCGTGGCTACTGTCATTTATCTTGTAGATAACCTCTTTTCATGGGGATCAGGGAAGGTATTTTAATGAGTTTTGCTCACGATCACACATCTGAACCAGAACAACAGCAAGAACAACCGAAACGCGCAGCCCGTTGGTATGCCGTACAGGTGGCCTCTGGTTGTGAAAAGCGAGTCAAAAACAACCTAGAACAACGGATTCAAACCCTAGATGTAGCGGATCGAATTTTACAGATTCAGATTCCCAAAACACCAACGGTTAAAGTTCGTAAAGACGGAAGTCGTCAACAAGGGGAAGAAAAAGTGTTTCCTGGCTACGTTTTAGTCAAGATGATCATGGATGATGACGCTTGGTTAGTGGTCAAAAATACCCCCAACGTCATCAACTTCGTCGGTTCAGAACAAAGACGGGCCTATGGTAGAGGCCGTGGCCACGTCAAACCCCTTCCCCTCAGTCCCTCAGAAGTAGAGAGAATCTTTCGGCAAGCAGAACAACCAGAACCCGTTGTTAAAATCGATATGGCAGTGGGCGACAAAATTCTGGTGCTCTCAGGGCCATTTAAAGATTTTGAAGGGGAAGTGGTAGAAGTCAGTTCCGAACGAAACAAACTCAGGGCATTACTCTCCATTTTCGGAAGAGACACCCCAGTTGAACTCGAATTTAATCAAGTTGAGAAACAAAATTAGCGATGGCCAAGAAAGTTGTTGCCTTAATAAAACTAGCCCTTCCAGCTGGAAAGGCTAACCCCGCTCCCCCTGTTGGTCCAGCCTTGGGTCAACACGGGGTCAATATCATGGCATTTTGTAAAGAATACAATGCCAAAACCTCCGACCAAGCAGGAATGGTCATTCCTGTCGAAATTTCCGTCTTTGAAGATCGTAGTTTTACCTTTGTCCTCAAAACGCCCCCGGCTTCTGTGTTAATTCGCAAAGCAGCCGGCATCGAAAAAGGCTCAGCCCAACCCAATGCTCAAAAAGTGGGCAGTATTACTCGCGATCAACTCAAAGAAATCGCTCAAACCAAAATGCCCGACCTCAATGCCAACGACATTGACGCGGCCATGAACATTGTCGAAGGAACCGCCCGAAATATGGGTGTGACCATCAAAGATTAATTAACTATTAAATTGACCCAGGAGGGGAGAAGCCAAGCTTCGTTAAGACCCCAGGAGGAACCATGCCAAAACTCTCAAAACGAATTAAAGCAGCCTTAGAAAAAGTCGACCAAGATCGAGCCTACGAGCCGTTAGAAGCCTTACAACTCCTCAAAGAAACGGCTACGGCTAAATTTGACGAATCAGCAGAAGCTCACATTCGTCTGGGTATCGATCCCAAATACACCGACCAACAATTACGGACAACGGTTTCTTTACCCAAAGGAACGGGTCAAGAAATCAGAGTGGCCGTCATTGCTAGAGGGGAAAAAGTTCAAGAAGCCAGTAACGCAGGGGCTGACATTTATGGCTCTGAAGAATTAATTGATGAAATCCAAAAAGGAATGATGGATTTCGAGGTATTGATTGCCACCCCTGACATGATGCCCAAAGTCGCTAAATTAGGTCGTTTACTCGGTCCCCGTGGCTTGATGCCCTCACCCAAAGGGGGAACCGTTACCGCCGACCTCGAAACCGCCATTAACGAATTTAAAGCAGGAAAATTAGAATTTAGGGCCGACCGAACTGGCATTGTTCATGTTATGTTTGGAAAGGCATCATTTTCCCCCGAAGACTTGCTGGCTAATCTCAAAGCCTTACAAGAAACCATCGACAGACAACGCCCTTCCGGGGCAAAAGGCCGCTACTGGCGTAGTGTGTTTGTGTCTGCTTCAATGGGACCCTCGATTCAAATCGATATTAGTGCCTTACGAGACTTAAAACTCGAAGGCCAAGTATAACAACTAAAAAAATAAACTTTGGTTTATACCGAAGACAGCAGGAGCAAAACTTGCTTAAATAGCCTGCCGAGGTTGAAGCCTGAAGCCATAAAACCCAGAAAAATAGTCGGTTTTGTCAACTATTTTTGTGATGGGATTCGACTTCAGCCCCGGCAAAAAAGCTAGGGGTTTATTTTTTTCCCAAAATTAAGGAGGTGAGAGCAGAATGGGAAGAACCAGGGAAAATAAAGCAACGGTGATTGCCGATCTCAAAGAACTCTTGAGTGAGGCACAATTAGGCATGGTGATTGACTATCAAGGTCTATCCGTTGCCGAAATTACCGAACTGCGGAACCGTCTACGACCCAGTGGGGCTATCTGTAAGGTGACTAAAAACACCTTAATGGAACAGGCCATTACCGGCGACGAAGCATGGGAACCCATGACCAACTTTTTAAAAGGGTCATCGGCCTTTGTTTTAGTCAAAGATGATGTAGGTAGCGCAGTTAGGGCTTATCAGTCTTTCAAAAAAGACACCAAAAAAACCGAGTTTCGCGGTGGTGTCATGCAAGGACAAGCCCTGAACGAAGACCAGGTTAAAGCGATCGCTGATTTACCGTCTAAAGAAGAACTCATCGGACAAGTGGCAGGAGCGATCAACTCTATCGCCACCAAGTTGGCCGTTGGAGTCAACGAAGTCCCCACTTCTATCGGACGGGGTATCAACGATATCCCCAATTCACTGGGGCGCGTTATGGCCGCCATGGCCGCCAGAGAACAAGAAAATGGCTAAGGCTCATTCCTCAATCTATTTATCTTGTTTATCCAATTATCTACTTTTTTCATTCATTTTCAAGGAGTTAAATTATGTCTGCTGCAACTGATGAAATTCTCGAAAAGCTAAAATCTTTAACCCTCTTAGAAGCCTCTGAGTTGGTTACACAAATTGAAGAAGCCTTTGGTGTAAGTGCTTCTGCTCCCGCTGGTGGCATGATGATGATGGCTCCTGGTGCTGGTGCGCCTGGTGCTGCTGCCGCTGAACCCGAAGAAGAGAAAACCGAATTTGACGTTATTCTCGAAGACGTTCCCGGCGATAAGAAAATTGCTATTCTTAAAGTCGTTCGCGGTATCACCGGTTTAGGGCTTAAAGAAGCTAAAGATATGGTTGAATCGACACCTAAGCCTATTAAAGAAGGCACAGGAAAAGAGGATGCTGAAGACATCAAGAAGAAACTCGAAGAAGCTGGTGCTAAAGTTAGCGTCAAGTAAGCTTTGACATATAGTTATCGATCCAACAAATAACCTCGGCTCTAAAAAGTCGAGGTTTCTTAATTGTTTCATACCTAAAAAATGGGTAAGGGGAAACAGCCGAGATTCAATGATCAGCTATCAAAAATTAAAAATTTAGAATTCAATAAACATTTTTAATTTTGTTCCCTATTCCCCGTTACTTTTAACTTAGTTGGTTAGAAAATTTCTCTGTTTCCTCGATTTCATTAGTCAGTCGGGATAGAGCATAATTGAGTAGTAAACGGTCTTCAATATTATATTTCGCACTAGGACAAGGCTCAATTCCTTCTGCCCAACTTTTAGGACAAGAACCACCACAAACTGGTAACATTTTACAGCTAGAACAAGGATAATTTCCTTGAGATACTTTTTGGTTAAAATTCCCTAACCGTTCTCGATTTCCTGGCATTGTTTGACCTGATAAATGGTCAATGGCATATTCATTAGGCTTGCCATAAGTGGGAACATAAGATACTTCGGTACAGTTAAAAATATTGCCATAAGCATCTACTAATTCAGAGTTAGGAGAAACTGCCATACAAACAATAGGAACTCGTCCCGGAATTAATTGGGGATAGAATCCTAATTCAATCATTTCACTGAGCCAAAAAATCTCTAATTCGGCAAAGTCTTCTTTAGAAAGAGACTGTTTATGGGCATCATTTCCCCAAGAATGGATAGGCGCAACATAAAATTTAACTTTATCTTGAAGATTCGCTGTTGCTAATTCATGTAATAATGGCGAAACTGCTTCATAATTTTGATAATCAACATTACAACGAATACTTAATTGAATATCAATGTCTTTTTGATGGGCGATATTAACTACATTTCTGAAGATTTTTGAAAACGTAGGTAGCCCACTTTTTTGCATTCTACGAAGATCATGATATTCTTTTGTCCCATCTAACGTCACTTCAATGAAAGTAATATTCAAATCTTCAATTAATTCTTTAGCAATTTTTGGAGTTAAAGCTAACCCATTAGTGACAATTTTAGCATCATAACTACAATTAAACTCAGTGGCTAATGCTTTTAGTTGAGGGGTTAAACTTCTAATAACAGATAAACCCACGAGCGGTTCACCACCAAACCAACCAATAGATAAACTGGTAAATTTTCCTGTTTGTAGTTTTTTCTTGGTACGTTCAAGAAATTGCTTTTGTGCTTCTTCACTCATCATTTTTGGACTATGTTCTTGTCCACAATAATGACAGCCTAACTGACAGTAAGCAGTAGGTTGAACTACTAAATAAAGGTCACTATCTTCTGTAATCGTTGCTTGATTTTGTTGGATAATAGTTTGAAGTTCATCTTCTTCTTCAGCAACCAATAACTCAATATTGATCAATTCTGCTAATATATCTGAGGGTAATTGTTGAAAGTTACCTTGTTCAATTAAACGCCAACTCCCTTGATCGATAATGCGGAAACTAGCTGTTCTCGTGACAAAAATTGCTCGTTTCGTCTGTTCTTCTATTTGATCAAAAACAGGGCGACTAACCACATGATAATGAGATAATTTCAGAGCCATAATTTTTCCTCAAACTTGAATTAATAAAATTGATAGTAAGTCAACTATTTCAATTAACTTACTATCTCGGCAACGTCTAAAACTCAAATTTAGTTACCTAGAAAGTTTCGACAATTTAAAATAAAATGAGCTTGATAAAATCTCTGGATATTATCAAACTCTCAAAAGATTTCTATCGTCTCAGTTGAGGAGTAGAATGGTTAATTGGAGTGGCACGATTTGTTAAAGTTTCACTGGGTTTTTTATTACAACCCTGATTACACCCAAAATTATGCCCTGCTAAACCCCCATTTTTTCCAGGTTTAATGGTTTCTAAACTAGGTTTAAACGTTCCCTCACGGCGTATTGTATCGGTGGTAGACTCAATCTGTAACCCAGAACGATTCAGAAGGGTTTGAGAGGCAATAGGAGGCTTTGCTTCAGCTACAGGGGTTAAAGCTGCCACACTGGTTAAAGCGAGAAAACCGAGAAGACATTTAAGATTGTGAATACGATTAGTGGACATTTGTGTTATCCTTAAATTATGTAAAGTTTACTAGGGCTACTCTTTCAAAAAACCAGTCAAAAGTAATTAACTAATGTTGGTTTTAAGGTTCAAGCCCTTGTTTTCATGTAAACATAATAATTCAGATAGGATGGGGATGTCAGTCCCCAATTAAAAGGATATTTTCTAGATTTTAGGAAGCTTCAAGTAGAGAAAAGTAGAGATAAGTAGAGATAAGTAGATAAAATTAAAGGTAAAAATAGTTTGACCTCCTGAAATTAACACAAGGTACACTATTATTACCTGCTACTAACTACGGCATCTTGATGTTACCTAATGCCTAGGGTTAAACTATTTCATGAATTCAAAAAGTTAGGATAAAGGGTCATGCCACCATCAATAAAAAGCGTTTGACCTGTTATATATTGTGCTTCGTCAGACATTAAAAAAGCGGCTGCTGTTGCCATTTCTTGAGGGGTTCCCACTCTACCTAAAGGAATACGACGTTTCATTTGTTGTTTTTTTTGAGGATCATCAAGCCAATCATCATTAATCGATGTATCTGTCGCACCCGGAGCGATCGCATTAACCCGAATCCCATAAGGAGCATATTCTAATGCTAACGTTTGGGTCATACTTTTCATTCCCCCTTTACTGATAGCATAGCTCACATATTGAGGTCTGGGAATGATTTCATGGACACTGGAAACATTAATAATTGTTCCCTTTTTTTCTGTCTTTAAAAAGTGTTGAATGGCTTCTCTAGCACACAGATAAGCACCCCGAAGATTAACATTCATTACCTTATCAAAATCATCGCTTTCAACTTGCTCTGAGGGAGCATCTATTTGAATTCCTGCATTATTGACTAAAATATCTATACTTCCCCATTCATTTATCACTTCGTCATACATTCTAATAATATCTTTTTCCTCTGAAACATCTCCCTCTACAGGTAGACATTGACCTCCTTTATTACCCATTTTAGAGGTCATTTGTTCAATCATCTTTTTTGTATCGTCAAGCTTATTAATATCATGACGATAGTTTAAAGCAACATTAGACCCTTCGGCTACTAAACGGGCTGCGATCGCCTGTCCAATACCAGAACTTGCTCCGGTCACTAAAACGTTTTTTCCTGTTAATCCTTCCATGAATTTTCTTGAAATTTTCGGTTATTAATTACTGATAATTATCAAAAGGAAAGGTTTTAAACTTGAATGATTTTATTATCCAGTTTAAAACCTTACTCACTTTTTTTAATAGTATTTAACTAAAATTAGGCTGCTCTTCCTTCTGTTGGACCAGCAATACTCTTCCATTTTTTTAAACCGCCTTCAATGCGAGAAACACGATTGAAACCTTTATTTCGCAATTTTTCGGCTGCTTGTTTAGCATTTTCTTCTCCGTCTGCGTAAACGTAAATATCTCGATCGCGAGACATAGAAGAAATACTATCTTCTACAAATTCCAGTAGCATTGCTCCTGTAATATGTTCTTCTAAAAATGACTCATTATCACGAGCATCAAAAATGGTCAACGCAGGTTCACCCCACTCTAAACGCTGTTTTAAAGCATCAGGGCTAGAGACTGGCATTTGTTGCTCAGGGGGAATAGGCAGAGTGTCTTTAACACTTGTTTGGTTTACTATAGGGGGTTTTGCTTCTGGTGACATAGACGTTTATAAATAATGACAACAAAGTAATTTTTCTTACTTCTTATCTAAACAAATAGTGAGTAACCATAACTCTATCTAAAGTCTGAAAAAAATAATGGTCTCAATTGAGACAATATACATTGAGCAAATAAATTTCTTTAGCAAAAATAATTATAGTGCTTATCGACTCACAAAAAATCTAACTTATGAGGTATTTTAAAAATAATTATTCTTCCTACAATATTGAATAGTTACTATAAATTATCTCAGAGAAAATATAGCTCTGCAATTTGGAATCTTAATCAGTATTGTTAAACCTTCTATCACAGAAGTTTGAAACTATGGTAAATCAAGAACGTCGTCTTACTCCACAAGATATTCCTGGCCAAAAGCTAGACTATCCTGCCTCTCAACGAGACATGACTCCCCAACCGGATAGTGACTTATCTAATTATCAACCGGCCAATAAACTTCAAAATCAGGTGGCTATCATTACAGGAGGAGACTCAGGTATTGGCCGCGCTGTAGCGATCGCTTATGCTCTAGAAGGTTCAGAAGTCGCTATTTTATACGACCAAAACGATCAAGACGCTCAAGACACTAAGCAAAAGGTTAAAGAGATAGCCAATAAAGACTGTTTAGTGATTAAAAATGATGTTCGCGACTATAGCAACTGTGAACAAGTCATTCAACAAGTGATTGATCGCTTTGGCAGATTAACCATTTTAGTTAATAATGCAGCCTATCAAATGACTCAGAAAAAGTTTGAAGATATCTCTATTGAACAGTTTCGTCGCACGATGGAAACCAATATTTTTGGTTACTTTTATATGGTAAAAGCAGCCATTCCTTACTTAGAATCTGGGGACGTTATCATTAATACCGGTAGCATTGTGGGCAAAATGGGCAAAGGAATGCTAGTTGATTATGCCACCTCTAAAGGGGCGGTTCATAGTTTTACCAAGTCCTTAGCGCAAAATCTAGGCGATCGCGGTATTCGTGTTAACTCAGTGGTTCCAGGCCCTGTATGGACTCCTAATATTCCGGCAACAATGCCAGAAGAAAAAGTTGATAATTACGACACTGATGGAATTATGAAACGGGCAGCCCAACCTGAAGAACTTGCCCCTGCTTATGTCTTTTTAGCGTCTGAAGATAGTAGTTTTGTCACTGGTGCGCTTTATGACGTAACTGGGGGACAATTAGCTGCCTAGTTATTTTTTATAGCGGTTTTCATTTGCATAGATTAAACATTAAAATGCAAATCCTCCCCACACTCCCCACACTCAACTTAACTAAAATATTGATACACCCAATTGAAAACCGCTATTAGTAATGCCCCATTGCAACAGATTTTTAGACTTATGAGACACAGAGGTTATCGCTTTGGGATAGATGAGCAACCCTGCGTTCTAAAACCGCAGAATAAGATAGGGGTTAAATCTACTGTTTGTCATTATGCTCATGGCAAAACCTCATGGTCTCAAAAAATATTATTTTGTCAATACAAATAAGTCATTTGTTAAAAATATAATTGATAAATATGTCATCATCAAAACAACTTACCCAAGAAGAAATTAGATTAAAAGAAGATCGAGAACGTCAGGCTTATTGGCGACGATGGGGTTGTTATTTAAGCGATCGCCAATGGGGAACGGTTAGAGAAGATTATAGTAAAGATGGGTCAGCTTGGGACTATTTTAGTTTTGAACAATCCCATTATCGGGCTTATCGTTGGGGAGAAGATGGTATTGCAGGGATTTCTGATAATCATCAAAGATTATGTTTCTCCCTATCTTTTTGGAATGGTCAAGATCCCTGTTTAAAAGAAAGATTATTCGGCTTAACTAATGAACAAGGAAATCATGGAGAAGATGTTAAAGAGTGTTATTTTCAGTTAGATAATACCCCTAGCCATTCTTATATGAAATATTTATATAAGTATCCTCAAAATTGTTTTCCTTACGAGCAATTAAAAGAAGAAAATAAACAGCGAGGACTAACAGAACGAGAATTTGAAATCCTTGACACAGGTATTTTTGATGATAATCAATACTTTGATATTACCGTAGAATATGCAAAAGCCAGTGACGAAGATATTCTCATCAAAATTCATATTACTAATCGTAGTTCAGACTCTAAACAATTACATTTATTACCGACTTTGTGGTTCCGTAATAGTTGGTCTTGGGATGATGAAACTGAGAAACCAACATTAAAAATTTACGACGACAAAGAAGACTATAGTATCATTGAAGCCAACCATAACGAGTTAGGAAAAAGATGGTTATATTGTCCTCATACAGAACATCTTTTATTCACGGAAAACGAAACAAATTACCAGCGATTATCGAACGTAGAAAATAACTCTCCCTATGTAAAAGATGGCTTTAATCGTTATATTGTCGATGGTGATGAATTAGCTGTGAATTCTGACAAAATTGGCACAAAATTTGCTCCTTATTACGGTTTAGAAATTCCAGGAGAAGAGACGCAAACGATTACCTTAAGACTGTGCGATAATCCTGGCTTAGACTCTCCCTTTGATCAAACTTTTGAGCATATTTTCAATACTCGCCATCAAGAAGCCGACGAATTTTATCAGAGAATTTCTCCCTACGAAAAAAGTCCCGAACTCCGCAATATTCAACGACAAGCTTTTGCTGGTTTATTGTGGAATAAACAATATTATTACTACGAAATTGATACATGGTTAGCTGGAGATCCCAACCAACCGAAACCCCCAGAAGCAAGAAAAGAAGGAAATAATAGTGATTGGCAACATATCCACATTTATGATGTCATTTCTATGCCCGATAAATGGGAATATCCCTATTTTGCAGCTTGGGACTGGGCATTTCATCTAATTCCTTTAGCCACTATTGACCCCGAATTTGCTAAAAAACAACTCCATCACCTCACCCGTGAATGGTATATGCACCCTAATGGACAGTTTCCTGCCTATGAATGGGACTTTAACGGTGTTAACCCTCCGGTTCAAGCTTGGGCTGCTTGGCGTATTTATACCATTGAAAGGAAAATGTATGGACACTGCGATCAGAAATTTTTAGAAAGGGTATTTCAGAAACTATTATTAAACTTTACCTGGTGGATTAATCGACAAGATAAAGACGGAAATAATGTCTTTCAAGGGGGATTTTTAGGGTTAGATAATATTGGAGTTTTCAACCGAGGAGGCGACTTACCCACAGGGGGAAAATTAACCCAATCTGATGCAACCAGTTGGGTGGCAATGTATTGTTTAAATATGTTGACCATTGCCTTAGAATTAGCTAAAGAAAATGACGTTTATGAAGACATGGCGAGTAAATTTTTTGAGCATTTTCTCTATATTGTTGATGCCATGAATCATCTAGGTTCAGAAGGGGCAACCCTTTGGAATGAAGAAGATGGATTTTATTACGATGTTTTAGATTTACCCAACGGAGAAAATATTGATCTCAAAGTTCGTTCTCTTGTGGGTTTAATTCCCCTGTTAGCGGTCACAACCATAGAAAGTGAAACATTAAAAAAACTACCTAACTTTAGTCAACAAGTTGATTGGTTTGTTAAGAATCGTCCTCAACTGAGTCGTAATTTAGCTTGTCTCGAAGGATGCGGTCAATATGCTCGTCGATTATTGGCTATGGTGGATCAAAATAAATTGCGTCTTCTCCTGGAAAAAATGCTCGATGAAAGTGAATTTTTGAGTGATTTTGGTATTCGTTCAGTTTCTCGTTATCATGCCGAAAATCCCTATAAGTTTGAGACAGAAAACGAAACCTATACTATCGGTTATGAACCCGCAGAATCACAAACCGGAATGTTTGGCGGTAACTCTAACTGGCGTGGTCCAGTGTGGTTTCCCATTAATTATTTATTAATTGAAGCCCTACAAAAATTTGATTTTTATTATGGAGAAGATTTTAAAGTCGAATGTCCAAAAGGGTCAGGAAATATGATGAGTTTATGGGAGGTTTCTCTAGAATTAGAAAGACGTTTAGTTGATATATTTTTACCCAATGAATCAGGAAATCGTCCTGTATTTAAAAACATGGAGTTATTTAATAATGATCCTCATTGGCAAGATTTGCTACTGTTTTGTGAATATTTCCACGGTGATAATGGTAAAGGGTTAGGAGCATCTCATCAAACCGGATGGACGGGTTTAATTGCTAAGTTGATTTTACAACGAAGTGAATATTCAGGCTCTGAGCAATAATCAATCTTTAGAAAGATAAATGATTAACAAAAAACTGTAATCGTAGGAGTAAAGAACACTTACTTTCAATAGCAATAATTATGGATTTTGGAATTAGAAATAAAGTTGCTCTTATTACAGGGGCAGATTCTGGTATCGGGAAAGCAACCGCCAAACTATTAGCAGCAGAAGGGGTAAAAATTGCGCTTTCTGATAAAACAACCGATCAATTACAAGCTAATGCTGAAGAAATTAGTGAAATAGGGGAAGTCATCCCTGTTACCGCAGATTTAACCAAACCCGAAGACATTGAAGCTGCCAAAAAAGAAATTATTAATCGTTTCGGAACTCTACATATTTTAGTCAATTGTGCCGGTATTACAGGGGCAACCCAAGACTTTTTAGAACTTACCGATGAAGACTGGTATCAAACCCTTGAAATCGACTTTATGGCTGCAGTGCGTGTCTGTCGTGCCTTTATTCCCATGATGCAAAAAGAACAATGGGGTCGAGTGGTTTTAATCGGTTCAGAAGATGCAGTGCAACCTTACCCCGACGAAATGCCCTATTGTGCAGCCAAAGCAGCCATTCTCAACCTAGCAAAAAATCTTTCTAAGGTTTATGCCAAAGATGGGATTTTAGTTAACTCTGTTTCACCTGCTTATATTGAAACTCCCATGACTGACGCAATGATGGAAAAACGGGCGAAAGAAAAGGATATGAGTTTTGATCAAGCGATTAACACATTCCTAGAAAAGAAACGGCCTCACCTCGTCTTAAACCGTCGTGGAAAAGCCAACGAAGTCGCTGCGGTGATCGCTTTTCTGTGTTCTCAACAATCTAGTTTTGTTGTGGGTTCTGATTATCGCGTTGATGGCGGCTCAGTTGCCACGGTTGCCTAAAACAATTTTAAAACTCACTTGTATATGCTCCCTAATGTCAAGTTAGGGGGTTTTTTCATTTTTATCGAAGGTGTAAGACTCACATCTTGCACCAGCATAAATAAACTCAATAGAAAAACAAAAGCAATCAATTCTACGACAGTTAGAGTCAAAATAAACCCCTACACCCTACACCCTACACCCCACACCCTTTCACTACTAGCCAATTTAAAACAAGATGCAAGATGTAAATAAGATCAAGTTCAACGTCTTTTTCGCCAACGAGATATAAATCTGACACTAAAAATATAAGTTAAAACTGAAGCGATCGCACCGACTACCAAACAACCAGCAAATAACGTCACCAAAAAGACAAAACCTGATTCTTTTAACTCAGTCCAAGATTGCCAATTATCAGGAAAAGTAACATGAGTTTCTCCGATACCAAACCCCAATAATAATTCCCCAACCTTATAATTAAACGCGAAAATTGGCACATAGGTTAAAGGATTACTGATCCAAGTTCCGGCAGCCGCAGCTAATTTATGGCCACGCAAAATAATGGCTAATAAGACACCGATAATGGTTTGTAGTCCAAACAAGGGAAAACAGCCAGCAAACACCCCAAAGGCTAACCCTCGTGAAATATAATGAGGGGTTCCCCGTAAGCGCAAAAACCGCAAATAAAAGTAACGCCACGATCGCTTGATTCGGGAACGACGACGTTTAGAGTGACGAGGATGTTTGGGTTTTTGGTCTTGAAAAATCACAGGGTACGGAGACGGATCAAGAGACATTTGATTCAAAAGTCAGGGGGTTTACTCTTTTTCTATGCTATCAATCCTTGTTACTATCAATAATAGATTTTTTATTTAGAAACCATCGGGGCAATACCAGCCTGATCTAAAATTTCAGGGATTAGGTCTTCTCGTTTCACGGCCATCATATGCACCCCTTGACAGAGTTGTTGAGCGAGTTTAACTTGTTCGGCCGCAATTTTTACCCCTTCTTTTAAAGGTTCTTTGGCTTCGGCTAACCGCTTAATAATACTTTCAGGAATTTGTACGCCGGGTACATTTTTGTTAATAAATTGAGCATTTTTGGCGGACTTCAACAAGAAAATTCCGGCTAAAATGGGTTTATCGGTATTGGCTGCCATTTGGTGCATAAATTTATCTAATTTATCAAAATCAGTGATTAATTGACTTTGGAAAAATTGCGCCCCGGCGGCCACTTTGCGCTCAAATCTTCGTTGTAACCCTGACCAACTGCCACATTGAGGATCAACCGCAGCCCCTGGAAACAGATCTAAGGGTTCGTCAGAAAGGGCTTGATCGTTAAAATCCAGACCGCGATTGAGTTTATCAATCATTTGTAGTAATCTAACAGATTCTAGCTCGAATACCGCTTTTGCTTTTTTGTGATCCCCTGCTTTCACGGGATCGCCAGTTAAAGCTAAAATGTTGCGTAATCCTAAGGCATAAGCCCCCATTAAGTCCCCTTGTAGGGCGATGACATTGCGATCGCGACAGGTCATTTGACAAATGGGTTCAATTCCATATTGTAATAATAAGGCAGAAGCAGCGATGGAAGACATTCGCAACACAGCGCGACTACCATCGGTAATATTCACCCCATGAACCCTACCTTTGAGTTGTTTGGCCATCTCTAACATTCGGGCCGGGTTTCCCCCTTTTGGGGGTGTGACTTCTGCGGTGATCAAAAATTCTTTATTTTGAGCAGCTTGACGAAATTGGTTAATCATAGTTTCGGTGTGTTTTAATCTTTTAAATAGGAGTCAGTTTATCAGTCACCAGTGACCAGTTATCAGGTTATTAAGGGTAAATATCCTAAAGCATCTTTGACGCGGGTTAGGGTTTCATTGGCGACGGTTTCGGCTTTTTCTTTTCCGTCTCGTAACACAGAGTCTAAGTAATTTTTATCTTCCATAATCTCCTGATATTTTTCTTGAATCGGTTTTAAAGCTTCAATGGTTGTTTCAGTCAATAATGGTTTAAATTGTCCCCATCCCATGTCTTGGCATTCTGTAGCGACTTCTTCTTTACTTTTTCGCGATAATAAACTATATAAACCCAGTAAATTGTTACATTCAGGCCGTTCTTTATTATCAAATTCTAACCCTTTAATCGGATCAGTTTTGCATTTTTTAATCTTCTTTTTGATAAGATCAGGGGGGTCAAGTAAGTTAATGCGACTGAGATCAGAGGGATCTGATTTTGACATTTTACGGGTTCCATCGCTTAAACTCATTACCCTGGCCCCTTCAGTGCGAATTAAGGGTTCTGGTAATTTTAAAACTGGGTTTTTTTTGCTTCCAAATTGATCGTTAACTCGGATCGCAATATCTCTGGTTAATTCTAAATGTTGTTTTTGATCCTCACCCACAGGGACTTTATCGGCATTATATAATAAAATATCAGCAGCCATTAAGACGGGATAATCTAATAAGCCAACGCTGACATTTTCCCCTTGTTTGACAGCTTTTTCTTTAAACTGAATCATTCTTTCTAACCAGTTTAAAGGGGTGATACAATTGAGAAGCCAAGCCAGTTCACTGTGGGCGGTGACATGGGACTGAACAAAGATAGTTGCATGGTCTAAATCAATGCCACAGGCTAAATACAGGGCCGCTATGGTATAAGTATCCTGAGCTAAGGTTTTGGGGTTATGAGGCACGGTTATGGCGTGCAAGTCCACGACACAGAAGAAGTTATCATAGTTATCTTGTATGTCTACCCAGGTACGGATCGCCCCTAAATAGTTGCCTAAGTGAAGGTTTCCTGTGGGTTGTACCCCTGATAATACCCTTTGTTTACCCATTCTAAATACTATTTTACTTTTTACTCAATGTTATTATTTCTTTACAATTATGCCTGATTATGGAACGTCTGTAAAAAGATTGATCAGATAAATTGTGTAGAGCCATAATATATTATGTTCCTGTAGCCCTATCCTTTGTGTCGAGAAACATGAATAAAGACTTAAATTATTATCATCTTATTCATCAAGAAATTGCTTCTTTGCTTCTATATCAATCTATTTTTGACGATGAAATTGGACAGGCTTTTTTAGAGGTTTTAAATTTAATTGATATTCGCAATCAACAATTAATTGATATTAATTGCCTTAAGGCTTATAGTCAATGGTTTAAAAATTTAGCGTCTCAAGGTATTAGTTGGCAAGATTATCTAATTGGAAGAATTCTAGTTGATGATAATCCCTTTAGTCAACAAGTTCAGTCTGATCAGTTAGAAGATTTACCGAAACCATTAATTGAAGCAGTCGAACACGATTTAAGTATTTTAAATACTTTATATAATCTTCCCCTTGAAGCCATTAGTCAATGGGTAAAAGAAGCCGCTAATCTTCCTTTTTCTCCGTTTATTGGGGAATTTGAAAATAAAGATCATACCTTTCTTCATCAACAGGATAATTGGGAAACTTGCTTACAAGAATTAGCTGATCATTATCGTCAATATGGGACAGGCATTTTTGCTCAATACAAAGCCCTAAAATGGCATAATAATCAATTGGTTGGTATTAGTGAAGCTGATCCAATCACTTTAACTGAAATTGTTGGTTATGAGTCTCAAAAAGAAACATTAATTAAGAATACAGAAATTTTATTATCGGGTTATAATGCCCTTAATGTTTTATTATACGGTAGTCGCGGATCGGGTAAATCTTCTCTGGTGAAAGGGTTATTAAATGAATACCATAGTCAAGGTTTAAGATTAGTTGAGATTAATAAATCTCAGTTATCAAGTTTACCCATGATTGTCGATCAATTGAGAAATATTCCTCAAAAATTTATTATATTTGTCGATGATTTATCTTTTGAAGAAGACAACGACGCTTTTAAATCACTGAAAGTCGTTTTAGAAGGCAATGTAACTGCAAAAGCAAAAAATGTGGTCGTTTATGCGACTTCTAATAGAAGACATTTAATTAGGGAATATTTCGACGATCGCCCCCGTCCAAAAGATGCCGATGAAGTGCATCATTGGGACACCGTACAAGAAAAATTATCCTTTAGCGATCGCTTTGGTTTAACCCTCACTTTTGAACCAGCAAACCAAGAGACTTATCTTAATATTGTGCATCATTTAGCCTCACAAATTAAGCTAGAAATTGATCAAGACGAGTTAGAATTTAAAGCCAAACAATGGGCAACTCAACATAATGGACGGTCAGGAAGAACTGCCAAACAATTTATTGATTTTTTAGAGGGAGAATTAGGATTGATTGAACTACCCCAAGTTTAAAACTTGGGGTAGTTCAAAGCTATCAACACTTTCGCTACACGATCTTTATGTTGGTCGGCATTCCCCCCGCGCACTCAACCGTACGGGAATTCCTGCCGACATTCGGTTGAATATTTTTTAATTTTGATCGTCAGAAAGACTTCTATCAACAACATCGGGATAAACTTCTACCCATTCTTTTATCGCTTGAACTGATTCTTTACCAATCTCTTTAGCTCTTTCTAAGGGTTCATCTTGAGTTTCCTCGGCTTTTTGTTGCCACTCATCCATTGTCGTTGGTCTTTCAGAATTACTTTCAAATACTTTACTATTGATAGTATCGGCACTATTTGCACCATTAGTAGCGTAACTACTAGCACCACTGGTTAATAAAAAGACTCCTAGTAACAGAGATGTTAAAAAACTTTTGACTTGAATATTTTTTAAAAAAGAATTAAAACGAATAATTGCCTGAGAAATTAAATGTATCATAATGATTTTTGGGTGAATAACCATGGGTTGCTGTCATTGGAAATAACGCTAAAATTATGTGGTAAATTATTAGATTATTTCCTTACAATTCTAGACTAACTAAATAATCCTTTTAAATTCCTCGAACCAAAGTTATATTTAATGCAATAAACTTAGTTAAATAAATCTTTCAAAAGAGGTATGAGTATTACTATCATTGGATAGGGTGAACCCATCTTCTTGACGGGGTGACAAGAGTTGGACAAAGCTCACTGTCAGGGCTTTAGAAATCAGGGATCTCAAAAAGATGATACTGTTGGCGACAGGGCAAACGCATCTCAAATGGGTTCCGTTGCAAAATTTTTTTAGGAGTAAAATTATCCTATGCTTTTGTAACTTTTTAAGCAGCAATTCCAATTTATTAGATGATTATCATAATGATAATTTATTCAGTTGTATTCAGTGTATAAAAAAAAAGCATCCCTAATTATTGTTGAAAATTACGAATAAAAGACTCTTGTTTTAAGTAAACAAATCTAGGCGTTAAAGGAGGTAAGTTATCTGCATCATTAAAATCGAGGTCATAGTCCCAATTACGATTAGGCGCATTATATTCTTGATTTAACCATCTTCCGCGAACATGAGTAGGAGTTCCTAAACTAACAAAAGAACCGCGATAGGTCAAAGTTTGCCCGGCCCAATTCTCCGAAAATCGAGGATAGTTTTCCAAACCGCCATTATATCCAGAAGTTAAGCTGGAATTAGTAATATCAGTTCCCCCCAAAAAGGCAGTATTAATAGTCGTTTCTATTCCATTTTTCTTATCTCCATCAATATCACAGTTGCTATCGGAGTTTTTATTAATCGCCTTGTTAGCATTTAAACAAGCATTGGACAAAACATTGATAGAATCGGCCAAAATAGCAGCCGGTTGTTTGTTGAGGCTGTTATAATCTCCTTGTAAATATATAGCTTGATCGCTGGCAAACGTCACACCCAGAGGATCATTAATTGAATCACTTCCTGCTAAGCTCATCAATTGTTTGCCTTGAGTAATGGCAAAACCGTAAGGACTGGTGTTTCCATCAGCATCAGGATAGTCACTACTATCAATGGTTCCATAAATAACTAAACCGCCATCACTTGAATCACTCGCAGCTAACCCTAAATTTTGAAAGGAACCTTCAGGAGCATCGCTGTCAGGACTTGCTGTACTAAACAGTCTATGCTCTGCCGAAAATCCTTGATTACTATTATTATTGATGGGTATCCCACCATTAAATTGAACATAGCGACCGACTTTATTCCAAATAGCTAAACTTTTAAAATTGATTTGCAACAGGCGCATATCCCGACCCTCACGATCATTATAGAAACGGTGAAGAGAATAATCGGAAGAATTATCTCGTCCAATATCTTGTAAAACCGCACTCACAAAACAACGACTATCTAATGCTGCAATTTCAAGGGGTGAGAGATGACTAAGACTAGCTGGCAAAGAATACAGAGACAGAGAAAATTTTGAGTTGATTAAATTCAGTAGGGATGTTCTCACATCAGACAAAGCAGAATTGTTAAGGGGGATAGACAGCAATGAATAGGGAATGGCAATGGGTTGAGAAACGATCGCAAGATATAAAAGTTCTGGCAGTAGTTGCGTTTGAGTTAATGTGAGACCAGCAACGGTAGGTACTGAAATTTTAGGGGTGCAAACTTTAAAATCGGCATCGCTAATGTCAGCTAACTCTCGACTGACCAAAATAGGTTGGCGTAAACTGCGTAACTCTCCTTCTGTTAAGGAAACAGTGTTACCAGAGGTTTGATCAATGGCAGTGACTTCAAAAGGAATCGTTATTAAATCAGGGATAAAATTTGAAGTGCTAACGGGTTTATAATGAAAACGCAAATCCGCTTTCGTATTGTATTCCCCAGTCTTATCAAGAAAACTCGGAGGCGGTAAAGAAATGGACTCCAAACCCAATTGAACTTGAGTTCCCCAGGCCGTCCCTACCCGAATAGGGTCCATAGGGTTTCGGGTTTGGCTAGTGCTTCCTGTTCCGTTAAACAACAAATTCAAAAAATTTGTCCCGGCCGCGTTAATAATTCTGACTCTTCCATCAGGATAAGTCGAATTATTATTCTTCCGTTTATTATAGAGATCCCCAGAAAGGGTAACTTGACCATCAATATTGAGTCCATTATTGTTATTGGCACCGAGATAAAGATCCCCATTGGTATGAACTGGCCCACTTAGATTCATCGTTGGACCCGGAAGAATCTCCAAATCATTGGCATAAAAAGCAGCAAACTGAAACATCGGCACTAGACGACTTTTGATGTCTAGTTGTAGAATTGCCGTTACCTCAGAAGGAGGGGCATTTTTATGTTTAGCAATAGAGTAAATCGAATAAGTATATTCGAGCATATTGAGATTTTGGTAAGGTTCTCCTCTCGGAATTACCCCAGTTTTTGGCTGTCCACCATTTCGCTCAACGGCATAAGTGGCCGCAATATGACCTTCTTTATTATCGGAAGCGGGAACGAACTCATATTGTTTACACTGATAATCCCCTGTTCCGTCATTAGTAGAATCAGAGTCTAGACAAGCAGCCACAGAGGAGGGACTTGATCCTGAAGGTCGATTAAAGTCAACGAAAGTTTGCCTAATTTCTTCTGCTCTACGATTCAGTCCGGCTTCAGCCCCATAAAATCCACTGTTAATGTCCGATGCACTTCTAGTAGTGATCCGTTCAACTTTGTTGACAACCGCATAGGCTACTAACAGCGAATGAAGTGCTAAACCTAAACCAAGCACTAAAATAAACAAATATCCTTTATCTTTATTTAAAGACTGTTGGGATAGGCTTTTCAGAAAAAAAATTAAATGTTTATTGGTTTGAGATAGCTTATTCATTATAGGAGTACCTTAATAATTCAAAATATTTCGTGGAAAAACTTTTTGAGATTGTTCTGTTTCCACAGCAGATAAAGGATTAGAAATCAGAACTTTAGGCTTAATTTCAATAAATCTAATTTGCGACCAAACATAAGGATTAGGCAGTGTTGCATCGCAAGAAGTGGAATCTTCAGGGGGAATAATGGTGCAAGTATATCTCTGTGAAGAATCTGTAGATAAATCTTGTTGAATATGAGTAATAATTTCAAAACTCTCTAGATTACCTACAATACTAGAGGTTTGGCTCTCATCATCATCAATAACTAGCTCCAGATTATTATTTCGTAATCGATAACGACGTTCCTCGATCAGATAAATTCGACTAGAGCCATTCGCTTCGTAGGTATTTGCCCAGGTATGACTATGGGTAGTGATAGAGGCTGATGCGACAACGTCTGGAGCGGGAGTAATACTAGAACCATCTGTAGCAAATGTTTCTTCCCCGTTATAGTCAAAGAATTCTCCATTTCCCGTTCCATCGTAAATAAAAGCACGAATGGTTGCCCCATTGGAGACACGATACTCTCTCCAACTCTCTAAATTATCAGGCCAACCATTATTATCATCGTCAATCACATCACAACCAGCAATAGAACCAGTCTCATCTACCACCACCACTGCATCAGAGGTTCCCGATACAACCTGACGACAGACTGGAAGACTCCCAGTTAATAAGCTGCGCCGAATAGCAATTTCTGAATTGCCTGAGTTTTCACTAATCACAAGACTAGGGAAATTCGGATCTTCAGCAAAGCCTTCTCCTGCTTGCCGAATATCGGAGCCAACGACTTCAAAAACACTCCGAAGGGTTTGATTAATATCGTTACTTTGTTGATCTTGAAGATATATTTGTCGAGACCAAGAAAAACCCATAAAACCAAGGCTAATAATAACCGATGAGATTAGAGTTCCTATCAGTAGTTCCCCAAGGGTGACTCCTTTCTGACCACAGAATCTTAGTTTAAATAAATAGATTCCTATATAAAAAGGTTGAGTTGAGGTTTTTCTACTGGATTTATCTAAGTCGAGTAAATGCCGTTTGAACTGTATAGATTTCTTTTCCATTTTTTTTGATTTTCAAAAGAACGTGACGCAAATTTCTCTCGATGTCGACGGTCGTTTCACAAGTTACCGATTCGTCTTCATTGATGATGGGTTCTTGTGTACAGATATATTGTTTTAAATCATAAGAATAACCTAAATTATCTTCTTGGCTTGTTGATTCTCCCAAGGGAAGATTGAGAATTCTTTGTCGTCTCAAATCATCTAAATTTTCTTTTGATAAAGCGATAGCTCCTGTTAAAATTTTTTGGTTGAGTTTTTGCTCTTTTTCAGCAAAAAATATCGGTATCATGACAGATAAAATCGTCGTAACTATGACCAATGAAATCACATTTTCCAGTAACCCGACCCCTAAGTCTTGATTTTTTTTAGGTAGAATTAGTTTTAAAATGCTCATCATCAACCACCTGTTATATCTAAATAAATTAACTGTTTATTAGTTTTAAGTTCCATTTAATCAAGGTATTCAACGTTAACCGCACCTCCTCTAAAAATAGTAATTTTGCTTTGAGTTTCATTAAAAGTATTGGTTAAGGTTAAAGTTAAATTACGATTGACGACTCCTGAAGCATCATAAAGATTGGCATGACCTCGACTATCAAAACATAAAGTCCAATCGGTAGGATTACCGTTTATGGTGAGTTCTTCTGGCAAAGTTAGCTCTTCTTCTGTGAAATTCATATCGTTCAACCAGTTATTAATGAGTTCAACGGTTGCATTTTCTTCTTGAGAAGTTCCCAATGATTCTCCTAGGGTTATGGTTGAGGAATTGGTGGCGATAATTTCATTATTCTCCCTATCATTACCGACAATAATACTATCTCCCACCACTAACCCTTCTGTTGATGCTACCGTTAATTCTTGATCGGTTGATGTTGCATCAGTGGTCAATTTTGTTGAACTTTCACAACCTCTTGTTCTGGCGATTTCAACTTTAAATTTATGAGTCGAAACGAGAGGATCGGGTTTAATTCGATAAGCTGAGGTAGTGGAAATAGCACGCATTCGGATTAAATTTAATACCGCAACGGTTTGGTTTGTCCCATTGGCTAGAGGATTTTCAACCCAACTTTTGATAGGACCTGCGATAATAGCAAGTATTCCAATGATGGAGACTGTTGCTAAGGTTTCTAATAATGTATATCCTCTATTTTCTTGTTCTAATTTTAATAGTTGTAAGCATTTTTGTTTCACGATTTTCTAATTGATTTAAAATAAATTAATCTAACACTAAGTATATCTATCAGAGTATTGGATTTATTACATTTCTTCGATGATCTCGATCACAATAACAGAGTGATGAAAACAAGGATGGTTTCCTTAAACTTACTTAGCCAACTGTTAGTATTACTCAAAGAAGCGATCGCTTCTTTTATTCGTAATGAAACCGTTTATTATATAATGATGATAATACCCAACTTTACGCACTCAAATCAGTCAAGAAATACGAGTTTTTACTTATTTTATTAATTATGTTAACCCAAAAGACTCAAATTAGTATCTTAAAAACTGCTACAAAAAATGCTTGGATCGACCAAGCCATTAATAATTTAGATACGATTTTATTAGATCATTCCCATTGTGAAAGAAAAGCAGCCAGTGTCGCTTTAAATTTAATGTTTCGTTATTCTTCTAATACAATATTAGTCAGGAAATTAACAGCGATCGCCCAAGAAGAATTAGAACATTTTGACCAAGTTAATCAATGGTTAGAAAAGAAAAATATTCCCCTAGGTCCGTTATCTTCTCCTCCCTATGGAGCAAAATTAAAAGCAGAAATTAGTACCCAAGAACCCCAAAGATGTCTAGATTCTTTACTGGTTGCAGCCTTAATAGAAGCGAGATCCCACGAAAGATTAGGACTATTAGGAAAACATTGCCCCGATGAAAACTTAGCTAAATTTTACCGTAGTTTAATGGCATCAGAAGCCAGACATTATGGTATTTATTGGGTATTAGCCGACACTTATTTTGAGAGAGAAAAGGTACAAAAAAGACTAGAAGAATTATCAATTATAGAAAGCGAAATTTTAGCCATATTACACCCCGAACCCAGAATACATAGTTAGTTATATTTCTGAGGTAAGGGTTAATTCTTGCAAGTTTTATTATTCTTTATATCTGAGAATTACGTCCAAATTTAATAAGTTTGGATTACTATAATTTTAAAGGTCACTGGGTGTTTCAGGAGCAATTTCTACCCCTTGCTTTTCTCTTTCTTTTTCTTTTTCTTTTTGCTTTAAAGCATCAAATGTTGCTATATTTACACCAATAGATTCATAAGCTTTTTTTAACTCTTTTTCAAATTTCTCAATATTTCCACCATAACCGGATCTTTCTGCTACGGTTGCTATATCTTTTCCTATATTAGCTCTTACACAGTCGATTAATTCGTTTTCATGGAGAGGTGTTGAAGCTGCCATAAATATTTCCTCACTTAATGACTAATATTAATAATATAAATCAAATTTCCAAAAATTTAATCTATCTAAAAGCATAATTAGCAATAGAATAAAACCGACAAGTCCCATTAATTTAATATGTCTTTGGATAGATGTATTTACTTCACTCTTTAGTTTAGATTTTTAGTTAACTAGCTTTATAAAAACCGACTAATCACACAAAACAGAATCATTGCTGTTACCAAACCCGAATTTTGCTTTAATATTCGGGTTAAATACTTATTAATAGACAATATAAAAATGAATGCTTTTTTATCTGTTGAGGGTAAGAAATATCGTATTTTTGAGCCGAAATGGAAAGAAGTTATTTTGCTGTGGATAGGAAGAAATCACATATTACAAGAAGAAAAAGAAAAGTTTGTTAAAGCTTTAGTTAAGTTTAAAGATGGGTGTAATGATTTTTATCAGTTTAAAGATTGTTCTTTAGGAGATGAAATAGTAACACAGATTATAGATTGGGGTAAAGGGAGTAATCGGGAAAAACATTTAGATCCTATGAGGAACACAGCTGGTGAAATCTGACTAGAAACTGATCCTCAAAGAGCGATCGCAAGTTTAATCGAGTTAATGGATTCTCCTGCAGATGAAACCACTCGCATCAGTCCTGCAGATAGTCTAAAAAAGATAGGAAAAGAAAACAAGGGGTTAGTCATCAATGCTTTAATGGATTTAATCAACTCTCCAAAAAATCAATCCACATTTCGTGCAGTAGAAATTTTAGGAGAGATAGGACAAGGAAATGACCTCGACTTCGCTCGGTGTTAGCTCTGAGGGGAGTCAAAGAGCTAATCATGTACGCAATTAAGAGAGAATTAAAGCTGAATAACAAAGAAAAGAGCTTTTTTGCTGGCTGTGCTGGCTTTTCTCGCTTTGTATACAATCATGGCTTATCTTTACTCAAATCCACCTGGGATATTCCCGAAATTTCTGGCAGTGACTCAAAACGGTTAGATGCTATCAAGAAAGTCTTTACAAACATTACTAAAAAGCAAACAGAATATTTATGGACAAATAAATATTCATCTCGCATTTATCAGAATGCTTTTAGGGACTTGAAAAAAGCATTTTCCCGTTGGAGAGAGCCTAAAATAAAAGCAGACTTACCTCGTTTTAAAAAGAAGAAAGATCACTGTAGTTTTACAGTAGATAGTTCTAACGGTAAGGTATTAGTCAAGGAGGGAAAAAAGATAAAAATTCCTACTTTGGGAACATTCAGATTAAAAGAGGCTATCCCTTATAACTGTGTTTCTCAAACCTTTACTATATCGAGG
>NZ_PRLH01000065.1 GCF_003013815.1 Cyanothece sp. BG0011
AGTTAATAATTTTAACTTTTTTTCAGATTGCCGTCATTGACTGGAATTTGTCAATCCCTATTTTAGACAAGAACTAAAATAACAAAAATTAGTTCCCTTGCTTTCCCAAGGTCTTTTACGATAACACAAACTTTATCTAAAAAAACCCCAACTAAACCCTATGGGGTCTAGTTGGGGGAGATTAAGGGTCTTTATTTACCCATACCTAACTGTTGGGCTTTTTGGTAAACTTTCCCTTCTGTTAACAGCGAAGGTGCAATGACCACTTCTACATCTTGCATTCCTTTAAGATCCTTTGCTCCTAGGGTTCCCATACTGGTTTTTAAAGCTCCCAGTAAGTTATGGGTTCCATCGTCTAATTTAGCCGGACCGGTGAGGATTTCCTCAATGGTTCCGGTGGTTCCCACATTAATTCGGGTTCCTCTCGGTAACACAGGGGAAGGGGTAGCCATACCCCAATGATAACCCCGTCCAGGGGCTTCGGCCGCACGGGCAATAGGAGAACCTATCATCACGGCATCAGCACCGCAAGCGATACATTTACAGATGTCTCCGCCGGTAACAATACCCCCATCAGCCACCACGGGAACATAACGGCCTGTTTCCTGTTGATAATCATCCCTGGCTGCTGCACAATCTGCGATCGCTGTGGGTTGGGGAACCCCTACCCCTAACACCCCACGAGAGGTACAAGCGGCCCCTGGTCCAATACCCACTAAAACGGCAGCTGCACCCGCTTTCATCAAGTTTAACGCCACTTCGTAGGTGACACAGTTACCGAAAATAACTGGCATGGGCATTTCTTGGCAAAATCCCTGTAAATCCAGAGGCGTAACGGATTCTGGCGATAAATGGGCTGTCGACACTACCGTCGCTTGTACAAATAATAGATCGGCTCCTGCTTCAGCGACAATGTTGCCGTATTGAGCAGCACCGGCAGGGGTTAAACTAACCGCAGCAATACCCCCATTCTTTTTAATCTCGGTGATACGCTGTTTAATTAATTCTGGTTTAATGGGTTTTGCATAAAGTTCCTGCATTAACCCCACAAACTCTGATTTACCCACCGATGCAATGCGATCGAGGATGGGTTCGGGATCATCGTAACGGGTTTGAATCCCTTCTAAGTTGAGAACACCGATCGCCCCTAACTCCGAGAGTAACCCGGCCATTTTCACATCCACGACCCCATCCATTGCACTGGCTAAAATGGGGATCGTGCGCTCAATACCCCCAATTGTCCAACGGGTATCCGCTAAACTAGGATCTAAGGTACGAGTACCGGGGACCAGTGCGATCTCGTCTATACCGTAAGCACGTCGGGCTGTTTTACCACGACCAATAATAATATCCACGCTTCTATATCCATTCCCTAAGTATTAGATTAGGCTACCAAATTTTGAGGACTTTGGGGAAGGGGAAGGGGAAGGGGAAATCAGTTACCATAAAAAATGTAGAGGCGTAACTCTTACTCTTATATCTTATAATCAAGTATCTCATCAATATGGCTCAAGCAATTCGTAAAACCACTTTTGTCCAATCAGATAAAACCATAAAAATTGACACCCCTCAACTACCTCAAGGGGCAAAAGTTGAAGTAATTATTATCCTTGAAGACAATCCACAAACCTTGTCAGCCGAAGCTTTAGCCGTTGAAAGATTACCAAAACTTGAAAATCCTAGTGAGTTAATTACTCTCATGGAAGTCGGCCAAGAAGTTGATGAAGACGAGTTAAAACAGTGGATTGCCAATGAGCAAAGCTAAAAATACTTATATTATTCAAAGTGTTAAAGACTTACAAAATGACCTTTCATAATTATCGCCAAAACTTAAACAAAAATGGCAAAACTATACTAAAATAAGTTAATAGGAATGTGAGCATCTTGCTCACTAGCTAGAAAAACAGCAAGCAAGATACTTGCACTCCATTAAATCTAATGAACTATTTTAACTAAAATGGTGGGTTACGACGGATAATTATGTTCTTGTTATAAGCTAAATTATAGCCGTCTAACCCACCCTACCCGTTGATGAATTGGCTTAAAAATCTCTGGAATTGGCTTAAAAGTCTCTTTAATGGTTCTTCTGAACCGATAGAACCCTATCATCTTCCTCCTAAACCTAAGTTAACCGATGCTGAGTACGAAAGTGTCTTATTTGCTTTGCTGGAAGAGGTAAAAAAAGGGAAGTCTTGGGGCAGTTGTCAAGGTATTTTAATCAATCGTAATGTTAAACCGGATGAGTTAGCAGCATGGATCGAGGAGAAAAGTGTAGAATGGTTGCAGAATAAAGATAATTATCAACAATTAGGGGAAGATTTAGGGGAATTGGGGGATGTTGCGTCAGGAAAATTAGGAAATATTGCAACGAAACTGAGTTCGGAGTTCGGAGTTAGGGGTTCGGAGTTAGGAAATTTTCAAGGGGATAATCTACAAAATACCGAATTAAACTCAACCCCATCAGAAACACAAAATTTAAACCCTTCTCAAACAACAACAGACGAGGTTCAAAGATTAATTGATCAAGCAATTGAACAATATCAAAGGGGAGAATATCAAGAAGCAGTTAATACTGTAGTTGCAGTAACCCAACAACATCCTAATGATTATGGAGGATGGTGGTTTTTGGGCGAATTAATGTATAGTTTTCAGCAATATGAACAGGCGATCGCATCTGTTGACGAAGTATTAGAGATTAAATCCGATTTATATCAAGCTTGGTTTAACCGAGGGTTAGCCTTAGGTAACTTAGAAAAATATGAAGAGGCGATCGCATCCTATGACAAAGCATTAGAAATTAAACTTGATTATGTTGGTGCTTGGTATAACCGAGGGTTTGTGTTATATAGCTTAGGAAGGTATGATGAAGCGATCACATCTTGGGATAAAGTATTAGAAATTAAACCAGATGATCATGAAGCTTGGTATAGTCGAGGGTTTGCGTTAAAAGACTTAGGAAGGTATGATGAAGCGATCACATCTTGGGATAAAGTATTAGAAATTAAACCAGATAATCATGAAGCTTGGTTTAATCGAGGGATTGCGTTAGTTAACTTAGGAAGGTTTGATGAGGCGATCGCATCTTGGGATAAAGTATTAGAAATTAAACCAAATAATCATGAAGCTTGGTTTAATCGAGGAATTGCGTTAGATGATTTAGGAAAGTTAAATGAAGCGATATCATCCTATGACAAAGCCTTAGAAATTAAACCAGATAATCATGAAGCTTGGTCTAATCGAGGCAATGCGTTACATGACCTACGAAGGTTTGAAGAAGCGATCGCATCCTATGATAAAGCCTTAGAATTTCAACCAAGTTTACATATAGCTTGGTACGGTCGAGGAAAAGCAGCGAGTAAATCAATAGCTAATGAAAGGGAAATAATACGAGTACAAAGTCAATTTATTGAGATATTTACACTTAACTTAACTAATGCTTCAACACAATTGATCAACTATTTTCAATTCCTAGAAACAGAAGATTTTTGTGATCTCATTTCCTTCTTACAACAACCCAACTCAGATAAATTAATACAATTTCTGAATCAATCTCAATTACAGTCAATTTCTCGGTTGAACCCTGAGTTAAATAAACGGGGATACGAAGGAGAATTAATTAGTTATCGCTACCCTTTAAATAAACATATTTATCAAGACAGTCACCCCAAAGGATGGGGAGATTTACATTATCAAATTGGATTAGCGCAATATAAACACCAAGAACATAATAACGCCATTAATAGTTATCATTGTGCCTTAGAAACTTTAACCGTTGAACAGTTTCCTGAATTACGCTTAGAAGTGATTCAAGATTTAGTTAAAGTTTATTTAGCAGTGAGAGATAAAGACAACGCCGATGATTATTTATTACAAGGATTAAAGTTACTGAATCAATTATTAGATAAGGTTCCTGTTGCAGACGAAAACCAAAGATTAAGACTAGAAGCCAAATTTTTAACCTTTCGTCAACTCACTGTAAATGTTCTTTTAGAAAAAGGTGAAATTATCGAAGCATTACGGAATGCAGAATTAGAAAAAAATCGACGCTTAACCCATATTTTAGAAGGATATAAAACCGAAAATCAACTACAAACCAACTCTAATATTTATCCCAGTTATGAACAAATACAAACCCTATTGAATGAATGTAGAATTAAGAATTTAGAATGTAGAAGTAATGAATGTAGAATTAAGAATTTAGAATGTAGAAGTAATGAATGTAGAATTAAGAATTTAGAATGTAGAAGTAATGAATTTAGAATTAAGAATTTAGAATGTAGAAATAAGGCGATAATTTACTGGTTTAATAGTCCGATGGGATTAATTACCTTTATTCTCACACAAGAAAAAGCCCCCCTTATTAAGGGAGGTTTGGGGGGCTCAAACCTCGAACAATGGATAAAAGAATGGGACGAAGATTATCAAGACTATCGCAGTAAAAAAGACACAGAAACAGAAGACAAAAAAGCTCATTCTTGGCGCATTAAAATAAGCGATCGCCTAGAAACTTTAAAAGAAATATTAGGAATATCTGAGATAGAAAACGACTTACAAGACATTGAAGAATTAATCTTAATCCCCCATCAAGACTTACATAGATTACCCTTACATTCTTTATTTAATCAAAAAAATTGGACAATTTCTTATCTTCCTAGTTTACAAATAGGATTAAATTTAAAACAAAAACAAGAACAATTAAACAATAATCAAATAGAATCCTTATTAAATATAGAAAACCCTAGGAAAGATTTAGTATTTTCTGAAATTGAATCAGCGATCGTTAATACATATTTTGCTACAATAGAAACATCTGTTACAACTATTGAGGACTTTAAAAATGCTATTCCTAACCATACTCACCTTCATTTTACCGGTCATGGTTATTATCATTTTGATGATCCCAAAAGATCAGCTTTAGAATTCGTCAATAATAGTTTACTAACTGCTTATGAAATTAATCAGCTTAACTTTAATTCCTATCAGTTGATAACCCTTGCTGCTTGCGAAACTGCGTTAAATGGAAACCAAACCATTGACAGTGAATATGTGGGGTTAGTCAGTGCATTTATGAAAGGAGGTGCAAACTGTGTTCTTAGTACCTTATGGACAGTTGATGAAACTTCTAGCGCATGGTTAATGATTTATTTTTATCAACAATATCGTGCAGGTATTCCTCCAAAAATAGCCCTAAAAAATGCACAAGATTGGTTAAAAACTGTAAGTTATGACAAATTAATTATTTGGTTAAATCAACTATTAGAAGATACTAAATATAAAGAAATTGATCCTAACATTATCGAATTAATTCAAGATGAAATTAATAAATGTAAACAGGAAAATGCTAATCATCAACCCTATGAAAATCCTTATTTTTGGTTAAGCTTTATTGTTCATCAATTTTAACCTGTGTTAATATATAACTAATAAATCCTACTTGTTAGGAGGAAACCATGAGTCAACCCTATGATTCCCTAAAACCCAGTCAAAAACGAACCTTAAACGCTTGGAAAATTGCCCTTGAGCATGTAAACTTTGAGCATTTTTCTGAAGCTTTAAAAGAAAAAATTGAAGACATTGAAAAAGAATTATCTCAAAATAATTATCAAGTTATTAATGAAATTCTAGAGATTGTTAAAGAAAATGCTGATCTTAATGATGCTTATCAAACCGCTAGGAAAGCATTAGCAGAAGACTATAACAGTCAAGAAAGAGATAAAATAGCAATTTCTTATAACTCAAATAACTTAACCCCTATAACTTCTAATTCCAGAACAAAAACCAAGCAAAAAATTAACCGTAAAGCGTTATTAATTTTACAAGCATTAGAAACTTATCCGTTAACATTAGAAGATTTAAAATATCGTTTAAACTTACCATCATCGCAAGTTCATAAACTGGTTAAGCAACTCTGGAATGAAAGAAAAATAAATACACTTTCTGGGAATAGTTTGTATAACCTTTTACCTATTATTCAACGAGGAGAACTAAATATTGAAAGTGATGATTCAGATACCTATTTTACTTTAACATCCCTTGGTACATTACAACTGCGTACCTTGGTAAATTCTCGTTAATAAAATGAATGGATAATCTATCAAATCTAGTCCCTTATGTCATTTTAGCCATTATTTCTGGTTGTATTAATGCGTTTGTTGCCTGGCAAAAATTACAAAAGAGATGTCGTTACTTTCTCTTTTATCAACCCTTGAAAACTGTTATTTTTTGGATATGGTTATTAATGCAGATTGTGATTCCTGCTGTTTTTTCTGGTTTATGGTTATTGAAGTTTGTTCAGAAAAACCGAGTTTAAATATTCAGTTAATTACAGATGTTTTAGTTTATGGAATATTTTTTCAAGTCTTTTCTGATACCACTGAAACGTTAGGTATTACTGCTGTCAATGTTATTATTCCCCTTACGTGGTTTGATCGATTTTTCTATGATGAAGTAAAAGCAAAACAACGAAGACAGATCACTGATTTTTGGCATGATTTAAGACAAGAGTTAAAACAAAAAACAGATTTATCATCAGGTATCAATTATCTTAAAGATGACTACTTTGATAGACTATTTTTGGGAACTGAACAAGAATATCAATATTTTCAAAACAAATTAGCAGAAATTAAACAAGAAAGTGATATCAACCTTCAGTCTAAAGAATTAATCTCAACTTGTTTTAAAGGAATTATTCCCCGTCAAGACTTACCAGAGATTTTAAAAAAGTTTAACCTATCTCAAAATTTTATTCATCACTATTTTAAATAGAAAAAACTTATGTCTTGCACCAGTAGATAAAAATTCAGCCCATATACCGCTACGCAGGATAACCTATCGACCTGTGGGTGTGAACAGAAGGTATAAACAAGGAATCACCACTAAAGCAATGACTGTGGCAGCCACTAAACCGAAGATAATAGCACTACATAAAGGCATCCAAGTGGGATCGCTTAAGGCCAGAGGGGTTAACCCGATAATGGTGGTAATACTGGTGGTTAACACCGGTCTTAAACGGTCAGCGACTCCTTTGGCTGCCGCTAAACGTAATTTTATTCCTTCTTGCTGATAACTGTTCATGGTATCGACCATGACGATCGCATCATTGACCACAATTCCCACTAAAGCAATGATACCGATAAAAGCGGTAAAGGAAAAAGCGATATCAGCCAGGAAAAAGCCGCCAACGGTTCCTATCAACGCAAAAGGAATGGTCAGTAAAATGATAAAAGGTTGGCGAAACGATCCCAGTTGCAACACCAGCACCGCAAACACCAACACAATAGCTAAGGCCAAAGCTTGGCCCGCAGAGCCAAAGGTTTCGGCTTGGTCTTCCGTTTCTCCACCAAAACTATAATCATACCCTTGGGGCCAAGATTCTTGTATTTCTTGTAATTTTGGCTGTAAATCCGCTAAAATCTCCCCAGTGGTTCGATTTTCATTCTTTGCCAAGACGGTGACGGTGCGCTGTCCTCCGCGACGGGTGATAGAGAGGGGGGCTTCGGCTTGAACGGCTTCAATCACTGCCCCTGCGGAAATGACCTCTTCTTCTGGGTTTGAGGTAAAGAAACGGGCGGATAATAACTCATCTCGACGGGTAGGTCCCCCCACTTCGCCATCACGGGACGGCCAAGCAGTGCTAAGGAGAATTTCTAAGTCTTCCTCGTTGCCACCGATGACAAAATCACCAATATCCACCGCTCGCATATAATATTGAGCTTGAGAAGCCAGTTCATCTTCACTGAGATCATAAAATGATAGTTCTTCTCGCTTGGGAATTAATCTAAGGTCAGGTTGCAAGGCTCCTAAATTATCTCGCACGTCGGTCGCTCCAGGTATTTGTCTGAGAGTCATTTGCACTTGTTGAGAAATTTGCCTGAGTTGGCTTAATTCACTGCCGGTAATTTCAATTTGAATAGGGTCGCCACTTTCTCCTGCTTGTTGAGCATTTAAGACTAAAGATGCGCCAGGATATTGATTAACGGCTGTTTGTAACTCATTCCGTAAATCATCTAAATATTCAAAAGATTTCTGTTCCCGTTGGTTTTCAGGGAGAAACGTACCGGAAAAACCCACTAGATAACTGCCTTGGGTGGGTTGTAGTTCCCCTGATGCCACTAAGTTACTGCGCTGTCCCGTGTATTTAATAACGCTGTCAAGATAGTCTTTTTCTCGTAAAATTTCCCCTAGGTCGTCGGCCACTTCTTGAGAAACGTCTAAGGTTGTGGTGGGGGGTAGTTCCACATTGACACTAAAGTTGCGTTGATCGCCTCTGGGAAAAAATTCGACGGAAATTTGACTAAATAAGGTCATGACACAGAAAAAGAGGGTAATGGTTCCTAATACCCAAGCCCAAGCCGTTTTATTACTTCTAACGGTATAATTAAGACTCCAATTCATCCAACGGGCCGAAGCGGCTTGACTTAAACGGTCAATGGTTGATTTTTTTTCAACACCTCTCATATTGCCTAACAAATAACGAGACAGAGGAATATCAATTAAAATAGCGATCGCAAAACTGAGGACTAAACAAATAATTGCGGTGTAAGGCAACAATTCAATAAACTTTCCCAAAGTCCCACTAATGGCTAGTAAAGGAAATAGGGCTAAAATAGTGGTCAATTGTCCGGCAAAGGCGGGTGGGGCGTAAGTTTTCACTGTTTTCAATGCAGCTTGGTTAAAAGAGAGTCCCTCAGCAAAGATAAACTCGTGCATCCCTTCCATAACCAAGATGAAAACATCCACTAAGATACCCAAGGCCAAGACCATGCCAATGAGTACCATATTATTGAGGGTTTGCCCGGTTAACCATAGCACCGCTAACGCGCCTAAAAAAGTTAAGGGAATAGATAACCCGGCAATTAACGCTTCACGCCAAGAAAGAGCAATAAACAGCACCACAAACACGGCGGCCATAGCTTGCAAGGCATTAGTAAATAAATTGCCCAACTGTTCCCAAATAATATCCGATTCATCGGCAATCACCTGATATTCCATGCCTCTGGGCCAAAGATTCGGATTTTGCTCAATTTGCTCCATAGCCTCTAAAACCCGATCAATGACTTCAATGGAATCTTGTCCAGGCACTTTTTTAACCCCCACACTAACCACAGGTTGATAAGTTTCACCTTGGGTACTAATAAAGGCGCGGGTTTCTTCTTGGTCCAGTTCTCGACGCACCTCTGCCAGTTCACTGAGGCGCACCACTCGGCCTTCTAAACGAGTGATGGGTAAGTCTCGTAAGGCTTCTACACTGCGAAAACGACCATAGAAGCGGACTTGCGAACCAATTAAATCACTTTCTATCTCTGAGAGGGGGACATCTTGGTTAGCATTACGAATTTCTGTGGCAACCGTTGTGGGAGAAATGCCCAATGTGGCTAAACGAAAGGGGTTCATTTGCACATTAATGACCTCTTCTCGCGCTCCCCCTAGGTTGACCTCACTAACCCCTGCCACCTGTTCTAAATTGTCTTGAATGTCTTCTGCCGTTTGGGAAATCACCGTTTGATCGATGTTTCCAAACAGGGCTAAGGTAAGGATAGGGGCATCATTAACGGAAATCTGTTCTACGACAGGTTGCTCAGCTTCTTCGGGTAATTCGGGTTCTGCTTGGGCGACCCCTTGCCGTAATTCTTCGATCGCTTCATCGGGGTCGGCCTGGGACGTAAATTCGACATTAATCACCGAAAACCCTGCATAGGAAGCACTTTGAACTTCTTTGACATTCTCGACTGAGGTAATTTCTGTTTCGATTTCACTGGTAACTTGTTGTTCTATGGTTTGGGGGTCCGCTCCTGGCCAGGTGGTGGTGACGGTGGCAACGGCAATATCAATATCAGGGTTAGACTGTTTGGTCATGGAAAAATAACCCAAAAGACCGCCCACCACCATCAGCAAGGTTAAAAGAATGGCAAAAATAGTGTTTAAAAAGAAAAAGCGTTCTAATCGGGAGGGTTTTTTGCCATTAAGCGAGGTGTTATGTCCATTATTATTGCTTCTGAAATCTTCTTGTAACTCACTCATTATCTACCTTGGTTAATCACGTCAACAGCAGCCCCGTCCACCAGTCGGTTTTGTCCTTCGGTGACCACTAACTCCCCAGGGGTTACCCCTCTGATAATTCCCTGTTGAGTAATTCCTGTAATGCCTAACCCTACCTCTCGTTGCTCAACAATATTTTCTGCTTCATTGACCACGAATACATAAGGAATGCGATCGCGTCGTACAATAGCATCAATGGGAACAGTGACAGCGTTGGGGTTTTCTGACACAGCGATCCAAGTTAACACCTGTTCTCCATGTCGTAGGGTTTCGGTGGTGCTTGGATTAAGGCGAATGGTGGCTTCTATGGCTCGTCCCCCCGGACTAATGGCAGGGTTAACGGCAAAGACTTCACCCCTAGCGCGAGCGTTAGTGATTAAGGTCTGTTGAGATGTAGCCGCAGTATTGACCTGGGTTTCTGAGGCAATGACAGCGTTTTGACCAACTTCAACTTGTTCCCCTGTGGGCCCAGCTAAATCTACCATTACCTCGTATTGACTGGGGTCGATAATAACCATCGGAATGCGTTCTAAAATGCCTTGATAATCTCCCCCGAGTTGAGAGGTAACGATTTGTGGAGAGAAATATTCTCCTTCTGAAATATTGAGATAGGCAATAATGCCATTAAAAGGTGCATAAATACTGGCTCCTTCTAAAGCTACCTCTGCTTGAGATAATCGAGCTTTGGCTGTGGTAATGGCGGAGGTTTGGGCTTCTACCTGTTGTTGGGCTGCTTGTACTTGAGCTTGGGCTGCTTGTACTTGTTGCTGGGCTGACTGCACTCCTGCCTGAGCAGACTGAACCCCGGCTTGAGCATCTTCTAAGGTGTTTTGACGTTCATCAAATTCTATTTCAGCGATCGCACCTTCTTCGACGAGGGTTCGATACCGTTCTAAACTGGTTGCAGCTAACCGTCGGGCTGCTTGAGCATTTTGTAGTTGGGCTTGGGCTTCTTGTACTTGCGATCGCGCTTGAGCAACTTGGGCGCGAGCTTGCGCTACGTCTGCGGTAGCGGCCGCCCTGTTTTGTTGGGCTTCGGCGATCGCTGCTTGAGCTTGGGTAACATCTGCGGTGAGTTCGCGATCATCGATACGAGCTAATAATTGTCCTTTTGTTACGCGATCGCCTTCTCGCAGTCTTCTGCCGTTTTGGTTAGCTAGATAGGTAACATCTCCTTCTATGTCAAAAGTAAGATGTTGATAGTCTACTGCTCTTACGGTGCCTTCGCTTGAGATCCAAGCCCGGAGGGGTTCCCGTGTCGCAGTGGCCACTCCCACTGAAAGGGGAGCGGTTTTGGTGACAGTGACGGGTTGATCGTTGTCTCGAAGACGAATAACGGTGACTCCCCCTAAGACAAGCAATAAACCCAAGACTGGGAACAACCACCAAAGTTTTTTAATGTTTGTTTTTTGTACTTTCTTATCAGAGGTTTTAGGAATTTCTTGATAGTCTGAGGGTTGATTTGGGTTGAGTGATTGTTTAGGATAAATTTCTTGGGGATTTTCTTCGGTTGGGTTAGTTTCTCTCGGTTTTCGGGGTCTGGATGACAAAGGGTTTTGAGTGTGATTATTCATAGGATAAATTTAATAAAATACTATTCCCTACCCCCCTTGCCTCTACCCCCCCTGCCTCTACCCCCCCTGCCTCTACCCCCCCTGCCCCTACCCCCCCTGCCCCCCTTTGAAAGGGGGTGTGGGGGGTGTGGGGGGTGTGGGGGGTGTGGGGGGTGTTGGGGGATGCAAGCTATGAGGATAAAAATAAGGATCAGCAATGAGCGACCATTATTTTAATTCTCATCATTCTGTCAACCCTTTAACATCCCCTATTAGAGAGACTTTGTACTATCATCAATTGTCTGCTCATATCTTGCACCTTCGATAAACCCCCTACCCCTACACCCTACCCCTCTGCTTCCTTTGCTAAAAAATTATTGAGGACATTGTAAGGTGTAGTCCCATTTTGTTGTACTAATATCTTGATTACCGATAATTTCTACTGTAACTTGACCCGATTTTCCTGCAAAGGGAATGGATAAACTCTCAGAACCCGAAATATTTTCTTTTCTGACTAATTCTTGATCTTCATAGGTCATAATTACGGTATCAGGAACTTGATACATTTGATAATTGAGTAGAAGAATTCCCCGATTAGCTGTTAATTGAATGGTTCTTTTACTGCCTTCTTGTCCCCCACTATCTTGTAGTTCATTACAAAATTGATAACCCCTTTCTTTTGCCCTAAAAATTTGCATAGCAATGGATTCTTTACTGGGATCAAAGTTAGAAACTGAGCTAGGTTTATTATCTAGACAATAATTATATTGATTCCCCATAGGTAAAGTAAACCCTTGAGGATCTTTAAAAGAATTAAGGGTAACTTCTCCAGAACTAATTTGAAAGGTTAAACAAGCATCTGCTTCACCTACTTGAACCATAACGGGATCGTTAACAGGATTAGGGGTGATGAGAATTTCATCTTCACTAAACACATGAAATCCACAAAATTTTGCCCCAGTTTTAACAGATTCTTGCCATAATTCTTCTGCTTTTTCTTTAATATCTTCCCCCGTTCCTGTGGTTATAAAATCTTGATTATTATCGCATTCAATAGAAGCAATTGTATTAGAATCAGCCGTATTCCAGTTATCTGTGGTGAATTCTGTACAGATTCCTTGTCCTTCTTCTTCGCATTGTTTGAGGGGTTGAGTACAAGGATTTGCCCGTGTGGACTTGAACCCTAACCATCCTTTTCCTGTTTCATCAACCACAGAACAATATCGCCATTGATAGATTGGATTTTGTCCTATTAATGGGTTCATTGATGCTGTTATTTGAGCGGGATTATTGTTACTTATTTTCTTGTTTCCTGACTTAACTTTTATCCCTTTTTTACAGCCTAATCGTCTCGTTTTAGGGTTTTCCCAGGAAATAATAAAACTATCGGGACCATCCACATGACAGGGTAAATAATAGTTAGTTCTCAGGTTATTTTCGATACCGGCCAGGAGTTTTAAATTCAGGGGTTGATTTTGATGATCATAAAATTCTAACTTGGTAAAAAGTTTAGGATTATTATTATCAGGATTCATGATTAATTTATCCCACAATCTCATCACCGTTTGTAATGAAACTGGCCCTATCTGACCACTTCGGCGACGAAGGGTCATAGTATTTCTTCCTGTAATTTGTGTTACTTTCGCTGACTGAGGGACAACTGCTTCACTTTGAAGGATGGGTAAAAAAGCAGAAAGGGGTGTGACTAAAGTGGTGATAATTGTTAGGGTTATCTTATTCACTGTTTTGATTAGTAATATTTTTATTTTTTGTCAAAACTCCTCTGAGTTTTTTTTCTCCTATTTTCAGGTCAGGAAATATATCAGCTACCCTAATGATAATTCCAGTTAGAATTGCAATAATAATTCCTTGGAGCAAGGCTATCTCAAAAAAGGTCAATAAATGAGCTAGAAAACCTGAGTTTTGACTGTAAAAAATCTCTAAGAAAAACTCTAAGGTTAACCCCACTATGGCCACAGAACAAGCAAAACAAAAAACCGCTTCAAACGCTCGTGCTTTCCCCTTCAACATTCCCGTACCAATCATACAACCGACACCATTAGCAAGGGAAATAACAACAATATAAACAGGTATCATCAGCAGATAGGTGAGTAAACTGAGTTTTGCTCCTACTTGAGCCGAACCATAGGTATGGGCAAAACCCATGGCCCCAATCCAACCAACAATACTGGACCAAAATCCAATGACAGTGTGTCTCTTGACTGCTGCTTTCATACTACTAATAATCTAACGGTTCTATATAAAGGATAGTGGAAACTTGCTAGAATAAGTCGGTTTTTTTCTAAATCTTTATGTCCTTTTTAAGGATAGTCATGACTGATTCTTAGCACCCTAAAAATTCTTACAAAATTTTACACTGATTTAAACGATTTTCTAACAAAGGAATGTCACTGGGATACATCAACATATTGGTCAGGGTATTTCCTTCAAATAACTGACAGTTGGATTGCCAAATGTTATCTTCTCCGTACCATCCACACTGATTATCTGTTGCTTTTCTCCATAGTTTTTCTATCTGGATTAAGGTTTGACAAGGAATCATTTTTTCTTCTCCTTCATCGATGATATTGTTATTATTTTGATCGGTTTTGACTCCCCTATCACTCATAATAAGATCATGGGTTGTTTTTAATGCTCCTGTATAAATGGTTTGGGTATAATCATATTCTATCGTATCAGCATCAGGGTTTATTATTTGACTTATTTTTCTTTCTCCAAATTGTTGATTATTGAGTTGCTTTTCTAATGTTGGTAGTCTATAGATGGCAATAATTTCTGCTAAAGATGCTTCTGCTTGTTGAGAAATTTTCTGTAACTTATCTTGGATAATTGATAAATTTTGAAACATTGTGGGATCTTGTTTTACTTTCTCATTACTGTTATTAGCAACTCGCAAAATTTGACGGTAATCATCTATTGCTTGTTCTATTTTATTACTTTTTTCTCGGTCTTCTGCACTGTTTAAATAATCAGGTAACACATCAATAATAATGTTGATATTTTCTGGTGTAATTACCTGAGAAGAGGCATAACGAATTAATTGTTCTAGTTGTCTTTCTTTTGATTGTAGCCAAGCAAATAAACTGGTTAAGGAAATGGTTCCCATAATCATAGTGGTCACTAGACTAATAATTATTCTTTGGTTACGACGGAGTTTTAAACTTGTTTCAATAAACTGTTTTTCTTCTTCTCCTAATTCATTTAATCGTTGATTGTACCAAGTTTTAGCATTAATTAATGGGGTATCTTTTAATAAATAGCCTTTTTCTTGTTGATAATTTTGCCAAATCTTAATCTTTTTATCCAAAAAGATTCCTAATTTTAAAGGTTTATTTTGTTTAATTTTTAAGGAATTTTTCCATTGATTGATATGATTAGATAATTGCGATCGCCAGCGTAAAAAATCTTGATGGTTTTGTATCCATTGATAATATCTTGGCCAAGCAATAATCAATTTTTCGTGAGCAATTTCAACGGTTATTTCTTTTTCCAATGAGTTAGTTATCACAAGACGACTAGAGGCTAAACGAGTGATTAGTTGCCAATTTTCTTTGATCAAATTATTTGTTATTGTAGCAATTTTTCGGGTGGGTTCATTATTTTCTTGGAGGGTGACCAGTTGAATGAAGATTGTTTGTATTTTTTCTTTTTCCTGAGTAGAAAATTGTTGGTAAACTGACTCTGCATAGTTAGCTAATGCTGTTTTAACTCCTCCGATTTTTTCATAATCTGCATAAGTCAATAATCCTTTTTTTTGTTGTTTCCAAAGTTCGGTTAAAGTAAATTGTAATAAGGGTAAATATCCAGCTTCTTCGTAGACATCATCGATTAATTGATCTACTAATTGATCTTCTAGTTTAACTCCATTAAAACCAGCCGGTTTAATAATAGCAGATTTGAGTTGTTTGCGGTTCATTGAGGTAATATATTGAGGGGGATATTGTTGTAATAATTCTCCCCATTGAACTGAGTTTAATAAATTACCTAAAAAATCAGCCCGTAAGGTAATAATAACGGTAAGTTTATCAACAGTATGAATAGCAGTCAGTAAACTATTTAAAAATGCCTCACGTTGAGACTGGTTAGATATAGTAAACAGTTCTTCAAATTGATCAATAACTAACAATAAATGACTAGAATAACTAGAGTTTTGAATAATTTGATTGAGATAATTACTAATGGCAGTTGTATCATTTTCTAAGTTAACTTCTAGTTGTAATTCTTGAAAACGATCAGAAGAATTATTAGTTAATTGAGAAATTGCTTTAACGAATCCCTCAAACGGATTATCATTAGGACGAAACCAACTAATTCGCCAATTTTTATTAGTATCTTGACGCAACTTAGGAATTAAACCAGCAAAAATAACAGAAGATTTACCGCTTCCTGATGCACCAACTAAAGAAATAAAAGAATTTTGGTTAACTAATTTTTCTAACTCATTAACTGTAGTTTCTCTGCCAAAAAATAGATCACAATTGCTTTCTTGAAAAGCATTTAATCCTAAGTAGGGACAAGGAGAAAACCCTCCTAACTCTACCCAACTAGGGGGAGAAAATGCAGGGTTTTGAAACATCATCGGTAACCAAGAAGCAGTAAGATAATTATTTTCTAGGGTTTTTAACTTTTTTCTAGCGTTTTTAATTGCTATATAGAGAGATAATTTTTTATTAGCATAGCTGTCTAAAAATTCATGAAAAAAATCTTGTGCTACCTTATTAGGAACGGGTTCTCGCATAATAATGGTAATAGGAATATATAAACTAGCTAACCCGTCACCAATCCCTAACCCGTCACAAGAATTAAAAATAGCCACTTGTAATCCATTTTTGATTGCTTCTTTTAAATGACTTGTTAATTCGTTAATCGTGATATCTCTTTCATTCGTATCTTGACTATAATTAATGGATAATATTCCTGTATTTTCTTTTGTATGACTATGGCCGGCAAAAAATAAAATATCCCATCCTTTCGTATCAGAGAAAATGGTTTTAACATCATCTTTATCAGGTTTTTCTAAAAAATAAACCTCTGCATCTGGTAATTGATTTAACCATTGTTTTTCTTGATCTACGTTAATTCCTTGTGTATTACCAATAATAGCCAAAATTCTCACTTTATTACGAAGTTTGATATTAATTTCTTCACGAATATAATGGGAACGACTCAGGGAAATTTCTGAATTAGGATAAGTATTCAAAAATTCCCAACCACTCCAAGGAAGTCGTTTTAAGGTATCATTATCCGTATTTAAAATCAATCTAATTGCTTCATTGGGTTGAAATTTTACCGCTATTTTCTTCAAAATTTTAGAAAACTTATCACTATTTAACCACTGATTAAATGCTTCAAGCAAGTCATTAGAAAAGGAGACAAAATCAACCTCTGAAAAATTAGTAAAACTGTCCTCAAAGTCAAATTCATCCTCATCGTCATCTAGATTGTTTCTAGACTCAAAACTATTTCTTTGACGATATTGATCATATTGTAGTCGCCATTGGTTACAACTATTTTTTAAGTCTGGATTAGCAGGTAAACAACTGGTAAACTGTTGGGGAAAAGGGTTATAATCTGACCATAATTGAAGGGTAATATAGGAAAATCCTTCTTCTAAGTTTCCTTTTCCAAAATTAATTATTAAAATCATGGTTTTACACGCGAAATGTCTCATCAATAGAAGAATTGTTGAGATTGACTTCAATTTTAAATTGTCTATCTTTGGGTGCAGAAAAAGGAGGTAACTGAATATAATTATCCTGTTTTCCTGCTATAACTTCTTTAACTAATTTTCCTGATTTTGAGTACATTCTTAACTTAATTCCAGAAGATAAATAGGTTTGGTTATTGGTTGGATACAATTGAACTTGAATTCTTAGTTTATTTTCTTCTGTGGGAGAAATGGTTAATAATAAAACAAAAATTTGTTCGTCTAATTCCATTTGTAACCGAATAAACTTACCGATCTTTTTCTCTTCTGATAAACGACGAGTTGCAAAATTTAAACCTGCATCCGTATTGATTAATTGTTCTAAATTTTGCCAACTTTCTTCTAAAATATCCTCTAACCAATTACTTAAATTTACAATAGTTTCTTGGACATTATCTTTGACTTGATTGACTAGATTTTGAGGTAAGATAATGGTACTGGGTTCAAGATATTTGCACGTCATTAAGAGATGATTGGGTTCGGGATCTAAATAATCTAAAAACAACCAATAATCATTATTTTCAATCTTGGGTAATGATAATTGAGATAGTTTATCATAAGAAATAACCCCCCTAATAATAGCTATTTCTTCTTCTTCTAATACCTCCATTGCAACATAAAAATGAGCAAGATAATCACTATGATTGATTAATGGTTTAGAGATAATCATTCCTTCTTGTAAAAAGTCTTCTTGTGTCAAAAGACAAAATTTAAACCCTTGTTGTTGAAGATAACCATAAGTATCAATGGTATCAAGAAAACGCTCTACGGGTTCATCATTTATCCTTTCTTTTAGCCATCTTTCTAAGGCAAACATCCCTAATAAATTAATATAAGCTTGCCATTTTTTTTCTTCATTTCCTTCAATTTCACTTAACTGTTTAGCTAAGTCATAATCTTCTGACTCTAGCCAAATTTCTTCAGGTATTAATAAGCGAAAGTCACTGGTTTCTATTAGTCTGTTAGTCATGAGATTCCTCGGTAAAATAAAGTGAATTGATTTAGCTATTTTGGGTTAAGTATTCTATTAGGGTTTGCGTGTATAAATTTTCATGATTATTGTTGGTACTGGTCATAATTTTTGCTGAAGCTTCGGTAAAAATTTCTTGATCTGCATATTGTTCGACGGTTTCTGTTAATAGCGTTAAGTAATTATGATCAAACGGTTCAATCATAATTTTTCTTTCTTTAATTAATTTTAAAATAGAGTCAACTAAATCATCTATTGTTTGCTGACGAACGTCTTTTAGTAAGTTTTTGGGGCTGAATATTCGACTTGCTTTATACTGTTCAATTCCTATTTCTTTGGCAATTTGACTAATACTTTTTCCTTCTTGATAAAAACTTTTTAATACAGATTTGTACTGAGAAGCATAAGCAGAATAACTCTTACTTCTTTGTAATTTTTGTCTCGCATTTTCTATTGCTTTGCCTATATTAACTTTAAAAGATTGCATTAAATTAGCTTGAATTTGATTAAAAATTTCTAACTTTTCTTTCTCTTCAATGGGAACATCATAATAGGGAACTTCTAAGGTTTTCGTCTCTCCTTCTTTATCCATTATCTTACTGTCTAAAGAGACTACAACCCCACGCATTTGTTTAGCAATACGTTGTAATTCATTGAGTAAAGTATCAGGTTTTTTAATTGTCTCAATGTTCAATTTATCAATCATTTCTTGTAATTGTTCAACGGAAGGGGGTTGACATTTATTGCGTAATATAGTTTGCTTTTGACGGCGATCGCGTTTATAAACTTCCCTATACACTTTAATAATTAACTGTTCTTGTTCAGTTAACTGTTGTAATTGATATTGTCTAACTCGATTTAATAAAGACCAATCTGTTACATTACTAAAGCCAAATTCTGATAAAAATTCAACTATTTTTTTGTTTTGTTTGGTTTTTAAATAAGTCCAATTTCTTAAACTTAATTTTACTTTATTGTTGGAACTATTTTTATAACTGTTTAAAATTTCAACTGTAAAAATATCATGACTTTTTGGAATAAATTGTTGATTTTCTGTAATTTCTAGTTGCTGTTTACCTTCTTTATCAACAATAATTAAAGACTGGCCATCATCATCTAAAACAAAGGGTAATAAAGCTTGATAGGTTACTCCTTGATTCCTACTTAATAAATTCGCTCTCTTCTTACAAGCTGTTACAATATGCTCAGAAATATAACATCTTAAACAAAGTCCCGCTTTGCCTTTTTCAGTTAAATTATCTGATAGAGTATTCTTGAATTTATCTAGTAAATGATGGAGTATTTTTTCTTGAGTCAACTGCTCAGAATCATAACTATCTTTAAGCCATTTTTCTGCCATTTCTATGTTTTTTTTATATTCTGTACCATTAGATCGAACTTGATAAAGTTGCCAATAGGATGTTAATTGCTCAAGAATACTAATAGTTTGCTGTTTTAACATAATTCAACTCAAAACAAAAAAAGAATAAAGAAAAGGGAAGGATCAAGGTAACTATTAATGCCTTAATCCCACAACAAATAAGCAATTTTAGCCTGAATATTACCCTTACCAAGCTAATAAATTTCCTAAGAAATTTTGCCTAGTTTGAGTATCATGAATATAACGAGTTGTTTGGGTTTGTTGATAGACTCCATAACGATGTGCTTCTGATTGAATTACCACCGAACAGTCTTGCTGTCGAATTAAATCAACGGATTGAGATTGAGAACCCGTATTTGCTCCTGATACTTGATGATTGCTATGTTCAGACTCAGTGATTATTGTATCATTAACGGTTGCTCGATTGTCATATTCTGCTCCTTGTCTTTGATTATGAACTTCATAAACATTACAATGTTTTTCAGGATCAAAAGTGCCAACCCATGACTCATATTCTTGGGCTATAATGGGGTGATAACTACTCAAAGAAATTAAACAAGTTAAAGAGATAAAAGATGAACGAAGAAAAAACATACAAAGTATCCTCACTAATTGTAAAAAAGACATAATTAGTAACAGTTTTTTTCTTTTTTTCGGGTTTAAAATAGAGTCAAACCCTAAACAATGCTGTTGTTAATTTTGTTTTAAAAAGAAACATCAAAACCCATTGTATTATTCATAAATGTCGAGTCATGTGCTGGACTATAAATATCAACAGGAACAGTAATTTGTGTCCCGATAACTGGTCCAGTTACGCCATAGGGCAAGGGGTCACTTCCTCCGACAAAATGAGAACTATTACGACCTTGTTGAACCGTTTCTGAACCAGTATAAACTTGGGTAGATGTATTCGTAGTGGCATTTCCCCAACAATCTCCCATAGTTGTCATTCCCACATTATTGCCTTGTTGTGCTGCTGTCGATGCTCCTCTAATCGCCACTTGAAACGAAACGTCTGTCATGGCACAACTGGCAGAAGCCGGTTGATGATTTATCGATAGAGAAATTAGTAAAGTTGCGAAAGATAGAGATAAAAATGAAACAATTTTCATGATTTTGAGTCAAAAAAATAAACTAAATTTAAAAAAAAGCAGGGATTTATAACAGTATGATTCAGATCCCTGCTAGGGCAATTAGAATCCGAAAGTGTTACCTTGACGTTGGCTATTGCCTTGAAAAGCTGAGTTTCCCACTGAGTTAAAACCGCCGATCGCTGCCCCAGTTTGACCGCTTCCCATTTCAGAAATACCCACATTATTACCAGAACCAAAACGGGTATTTTGTTGTTGACGATTAACTTGTCCCATGCTATTTCTGACACGGTTACCAACCCCATCAGCTACCCCAGTTTGAGAACCGAACATAGTAGAAGAAGCGGCATTATTGCCAGAACCAAAAGAACTACGTTGTCCTTGAAAAGAGCGTTGACGAATGCTATTATTAACCCGATTACCAATACCAACGGCTGCCCCAGTTTGCTCACTATATTGTTGATTAATAGCGGTATTATCAGCTTTAACAGCAGGAGAAAAAGTCATTAAAGAAGAAAGAATAACAACGGTAGCAGCAGCAGATTTTTTAATGAAAGACATGGTAATTAACCTCGTTTGTTGATTGTTATTTAGTGATAGTGGTCAGTTCTAAAAGCTTATGCAGTTAGTTTTTTATTGAACTGGTTGTTTAGTGATAGTGGTCAGTTCTAAAACCTTATGCAGTTAGTTTTTTATTGAACTGGTTGTTTAGTGATAGTGGTCAGTGTTAAAAGCTTATGCAGTTTAAAACGAAGGTAAGGAAAGATTAAAATTTTCGGATCAAACTTCTCTTTGTTAAGGAACCTAGATAAAGTAGTTTTCGTTCTAGAACTTAAGGACAATTCCCCGTAAAATGAACAGGGGGTTTCCACGCCAGCCAAAAACTGGGTTCAATATCATAATTCACTATATGGTTGAGGAGTAAACAACTTATATGAACTGGTCTTTAACGTCCCTAAAACGCAACGGACTGCCCCTATTAGTGGTCACCCTAGTGACGGGTGTGAGTCAACTACCAGCAAACGCACAAGTCAAGTTAACCCCTCCTCCCCCTGTCAAGTTGGTTCAATCGGCTGATCAAGTCGATGAAGAAGGGTTAAAAGAGAAAGCTGAACAGATGATTCAATTATTAATCCAAGAAGACTACAATCAGGCGAGAACCCTATTAAACCGTGATCTAGCTGTTCAATTAACCAGCGATCAAATTGGGGAAATTTGGAATAATTTAATTGAGGTCACAGGTCCAGTTAAGGAAATTGCCAGCTATCGGGTTATTCCCAGTGTTAACGCTAATATCGTTGTAGTAGAAGCGAACTTTGAGAATAAAACCGATGAGTTTGTCGTTATCTTTAACAAACAAGGGGAAATAGTGGGGGTTGACTTTCCCAATGTGGCCTCCATTGACGAAATTGCCGAAATTATGGTGAATTCTGTGGCAGTTAATGACTTTGCAAGGGCCAGAGGCTATTTACATCCTTCTTTGAAAAGTGAAATTTTACCCAACCGACTCCAAACGTCTTGGCAGAATATTCAACGGGAAAACGGACTGTTTGAACGCATAGAAACCATAGAAGTCCGTCCGGGGTCTAGTGTTGATTCCGTTGATTTGGTGGTGGTGGAAGCCAAATTCCAGAAAGGAATTAGAAAGTTTTTTTTCATATTTGATGATAACCGTCGTATTGTCGGCATCAATCTCGCACAATAGACAAATTTCTCTCACTTGGAGTTAATTGATCCATGCTAAATAAACCCGTCGTTTCCATTGAAGACATTACCGCTAGAGAAATTTTAGACTCTCGTGGCCGTCCTACCATTGAAGCAGAAGTCTTACTCGAAACCGGGGCCTTCGGGATTGCCCAAGTTCCCAGTGGCGCGTCAACCGGTAGCTTTGAGGCCCATGAATTACGAGATAAGGATTCCCTCCGCTACGGTGGTAAAGGGGTTCTCAAAGCGGTTAATAACGTCAAAGACGAAATTGCCCCGAAGATCATCGGAATGGATGGGTTAGATCAAACGGCCATCGATCAAGCCATGATCGACTTAGATGGTTCGGCCAACAAAAAAGAATTAGGGGCCAACGCTATTCTCGCTGTTTCCTTAGCCACCGCTAAAGCGGCAGCGGATGAATTAGCCCTTCCCCTCTACCGTTATTTAGGGGGTCCGTTGGCCAATGTGTTACCCGTCCCCATGATGAACGTCATTAACGGGGGTTCTCACGCAGATAATAACGTCGACTTCCAAGAGTTTATGATTATGCCCGTCGGGGCCGACTCCTTTAAAGAAGCCTTGCGATGGGGGGCAGAAGTGTTTGCTTCCCTGAGTAAAGTGCTAAAAGACCGTAAATTGCTCTCCGGGGTAGGAGACGAGGGGGGATACGCCCCTAACCTGGGATCGAACCAAGAAGCCCTAGATTTGCTCATAGAAGCCATTGACAAGGCAGGGTATAAGCCAGGAGAACAAGTAGCGTTAGCCATGGATGTGGCTTCAAGTGAGTTTTATAAGGATGGCCAGTATGTTTATGATGGTTCTGCCCATTCTCCTCAAGAATTTATTGATTATTTAGGTAAATTGGTGGATCAATACCCCATTATTTCCATTGAAGATGGCTTACAAGAAGATGACTGGGATAACTGGAAGATTTTGACCGATGCGTTAGGATCTCGCATTCAGTTAGTGGGGGACGATCTGTTTGTCACTAACCCCACCCGTCTGCAAAAAGGCATTGATATGGGTGTGGGTAATAGTATTCTCATTAAACTCAATCAGATTGGTAGTTTAAGCGAAACCTTAGAAACTATCGCTTTGGCCACTCGTTATCAATATAGTTCGGTGATTTCCCACCGTTCCGGAGAAACCGAAGACACCACCATCGCAGACTTAGCTGTGGCCACT
>NZ_PRLH01000063.1 GCF_003013815.1 Cyanothece sp. BG0011
TGGTTAATATTTATAAAGCCAGACAACGACAACAAAGCTTTGGACAAGTTAACAACGCCTTTGTTCGCTTAGTGAATCTCAGTAACAATAAAGAAATCGCCCGTTACAGTCTTTTAGGAGAAGAATATGACGGAAAAACAGGAATGATTTTAGCTGAACTTTACCGCGATGAGGAAGAATGGAAAATGGAAGCAGTAGGAAAAGGAGTGATAGTTAATGGATTGCAAGAAATGACCAATCAGTATTTTTAAATGAGACAATGAGTGAACAAATATTTGAGAAAAAAGCCTATTTTTTTGATCGGTGGGCCCCTAACTACGACATCATTTTTACCACTATTTTCTATCAATCCTTACACAAACGATTATTATCTTATGTCACCTTACCTCATCCCTCGTATGTGTTAGATTTAGGCTGTGGAACCGGTCGATTGTTGAATCGCTTAGCCTTAACCTTTCCTGATTTACAAGGAATTGGAGTGGACTTATCCCCAGAAATGTTAAAACAAGCGAGGGACAAAAATCAACATCATCCCCGTTTAATTTTTACCCAAGGGAATGCAGAGAGTCTTCCTTGTGCAGAAAATCAATTTGATGCAGTGTTTAACACCATCAGTTTTTTACATTATCCCAACCCACAACAGGTATTTAAGGAAGTGAGTCGTGTTTTAAAACCCGAGGGAAAATTTTATTTAGTGGATTATATTCGTCTTTATTCTCTCAACTCCGTTCCCTTTTCTCCTGGGGGAATTAACTTTTATTCTGCTGAACAAAGAGAAGCATTTGCAGACAATGCAGGGTTAAAAACTCAAGGTCATTATTATTTATTAGGACGAGTGATGTTAAGTATTTTTGTTAAAGAATAAATAAAAAACCCACCTCTTTTAGAAGTGGGTTAAAGCCTTATCATTAGAGATAAGATTTAGTAAAGACCGGGGTTAATGCGATCGCCACCTTCATTTAACTCATTAGAAGGAGGAGTAACCACAAACTTATCTAAATTCGCTTCTAAACGCTGTCTTTGTCTTTCACTGAGTCCAGGAATGTCTAAGACTTCTTCTACACTGTCATAAGGGGAATATTTGATGATTTTAGCGGCCAAGTTGGGATAAAACCCACGAAGTTGACGGAAACCGCGAACATCTTCGTTATTTAAGTCAATTTTTTGACCGTATTCGGTGGTTAACTTAGCATCGACAGGGTTTAACTCAGCAGCAACTGCAGACCCCACAAAGCCAACGGAACTGATCAGTACCATCAAGATAGCAAACAGACGAACAATGGTTTTCATTACAATGATTCTCCTAAAAATGTGTATTGATCCCTCACAAGAATGCACCACCTTAACGGGTCATGCTTCTCTCACAGCAGATAAGATTTAAAAATGTTATATCATGCCAAATGTATTTTATGCACCTTCGGTGAAAGATTATTCTTCATTGGTGCGGAAAAATTTTAGAAAATCTTAAACTGCTTCAGGAACTATCATAACTTAATTTGTGTCCTTACTGCTCAACCAGACTATTGACTTCGAGTAACACCTCCCCGGCCATTAACCGTTTAGCCGCATCGAGTAACACCTCTTCAATATAAGGCTTGACAAAATAGCCTTTTGCCCCTCGTTCCGCTGCAATCCGTTGCATTTTCTGCGCGCCACGGGAAGTAATCATGGCAATAGGAATCTGGGAAAGTTGCTTATCTTCTTGTAGTCGAGATAACAACTCTAACCCTGTCATCCTCGGCATTTCAATATCACAGAGGATTAACCCACAGGATAAACCCCCCCGTAATTTTTCCCAAGCTTCTTGACCATCCCTCGCCTGTTCTACCTCATAGCCAGCTTTACTAAAACTCATTGAGAGCATTTCCCTGACCATCACCGAATCATCAATGATCAACACAGTGTTATTATCAGTAGCAGAAGATTGTCCGTCCGTTGCCGTTGCTTTTGAATCAGCCTTCGGTGACGATTTGGCCATGGGCTTTTTGCTGCTACCAGCTAATAAAATTTCTCCAGCCAACATCCGTTGGGCAGCATCTAAGAGAGTTTGATCAGGACAAGGTTTGGTGAAGTAGGCCGTTGCCCCGAGTTTGGCTGCCACCTTGCGATGGCGATCGGCACCACGAGACGTTAATAAAGCCACCGGTAAGCGAGAAAGACTCTCTTCTTTTTGGACATTAGATAAGAACTCTAACCCATTCATACGGGGCATTTCAATATCACAGAAGACGAGATCACAGGGTAACCCGGAGCGGAGTTTTTCCCAAGCTTCTTGACCATCTCGGGCCTGTTCCACTCGATATCCCGACTTACTAAAGCTCAACGATAACAATTCTCGCACCGTAATCGAATCATCGACAATGAGTACCGTTGGCTCAGTTTGTTCTCCTGTCCAAGTCTCAAAGGCGGAGTCTTGTTGGTCCCAAATGCTACTACCGGTATCGGTGCGTAAGCGTCCTTGAGCGATCGCAATTAACTCTAACACATCCCCAATGGGCATAATGGCACCATCTCCGAGTACCGTCGCCCCAGCAATACCCGCCGGTTTAGGAATCGGCCCTTCAATTTGTTTAATAACAATTTCTTGCTCTCCAATCACCTGATCCACCTGTACCGCCAGTAAAGCACCAGCACCCCTCAAGATAACTAAAGATACCGTATCATCTTCATGTTTACCGGCATAGACGCTACTGCGACCCAGTTGACGATTATAGGACAAGAGGTCTTTGAGGGGATACACCGCCAAACGTTGACCATTCCAAGAGACAAATTGTTGTCCGGTTTCGTCCTCCATTAAATCCCTGGGGAGATAGTCTTTCATATCTTCAACCCCATCCATGGGAAAAGCAATGCGAGCGCGATCGCTAATGCAACACAGAGCTTTACTAATACTCAGGGTAAGGGGTAAACGAATGGTAAACGTGGTTCCTTTGCCCCGAGTTGAGTCGATGGTGACCGATCCCCGAATGTCCCGTAAACTGGTGCGAACCACATCTAAACCCACCCCACGGCCGGCAAAATCATCCGCTTTATCACGGGTACTAAACCCTGGATGGAACAGAAAGTCATAAATTTCTGTTTCTGAAAGAATCTTAGCTTCTTCTGGGCTAATGAGACCCTTTTCGATGGCTTTTCGTTTCACCCGGTCCGCATCAATCCCACCCCCATCGTCGGCTACGGTGATCACGGTTTGGTTTCCTTGGAGAAACGCTCGTAACTGAATGCGGCCTTCGTTGGGTTTGCCCTGTTTTTGTCGGACTTCGGGTTCTTCAATCCCATGGGTAATGGCATTATTCACCAAGTGGGTCATGGGATCATAGAGTTGTTCTAAGATCATCTTATCGATGAGAACGTCTCGGCCTTCTACTTGCAGTTTGGCTTGTTTTTGTAATTTCCTCGAAATTTCACGAATAGCACGGGGCAAGCGATCGGCCGTATTAGCAAAGGGAACCATGCGAGATTTGGTCATCCCTTCTTGTAGTTGAGTGGTCACTTGTCGCAGGTTGCGGGCCACTTGTTCGGTTTCATCGACCAAAAATTGAATATCAGAGGCTGATTCTCGCACCCTGACAATCAGTTCGATCATTTCTTGAGAGAGTAAATGAAAGCCAGTAAAGCGATCCATTTCTAGGGCATCTAAATCCCCCTCTTGCTCATTTTTATCTAGGTTGACGGCTTGGTTGTTACTCTCTAAAATATTGGCCGGTCCGCTACGGGTTTGGTTCCGAGTGGCAAGTAAAGCCCCTTCCAGTAGGGTTCGTTCATATAAATCTTGCATTCGTCCCCCCACGTCACTGAGATTATGGACTTGGTTAAGGAGATTATCTAAAAATTGTCTGAGTCTTTCTTGATCCTGTTCTAAACTGTTCCGTTTGACCACCAATTCCCCAATTAAGTTACTGAGGTTATCGAGTTGTTTAATGGGAACTCGCATGGTTTGTTCAAAGGCTTTGGTTTTGGTAGCACGGGCTACAGAGGCTCCAGCAAAGCGTTTTCCTGGGGATTGGGTTATGGTGGGGGACCCTCCCATGGTGCGATCGGCTTGTTCGAGGAGGGCTTCTAGGTCTTTGAAATCATCTTCTATGTCTACATCCGACCCTTGTGTAACCGTAACCAGATGGGGTTCGGGGGAAGGGGGTGAAGCTGCTTCGGTTTCTGCTTTAGCCGGCGCAGCAATCAAGGCCGCTAATTCAGCAACCGTTGCTTCATCTAACCCCTCGTCCGTCGCAAGAGAAGCCTCTTGTGCCAGCAATGAGTCTAAGGTGTCTACGGGGGGATACAGGGATAAAAGGGGTGACAGGGCTTCCTTCTTGTCTGCTGTCCCTAACAGTTGCTGTAGTTGCCCCATCTCATCTTCTTCGGCAAATTCTTCAAAGGCAGAGGTTAAATCGCTTAAAAAGCTCTCATCCTGCTTGCCGACGGAGTGATTATTTTCCCCTTCTTCTGAGGCTTCATTGAGTAAGTTTACCAGTTCTTCGTCTTCATGATCATTATTGTTGTTCCAGGTGATTTCATCGTTAAACAAATCGCTAATTTCTTCATCCGATGGCAAAGAAGATAAAACAGAACTATCCATCGAAGAATCAGAGGCTTCTATAGAAGCGGTAACTGATAAGTCTTGTTCAAATAAATTAGCTAATTCGTCTAATTCTTCCTCAGAGTCTGGCAAACCTGAATCGTCCCCCAAGTCCTCAAAAAGTTGGGCAATATCTTGATCAAACAATTCTTCACTAAATTGGTCTGGGTTAGAATAACGACTGTTCATGACTGGGTCCTATCAGCTTGGAATGAGCGCCTCTTGGGCCTAGAGTACCCAGTTTCTCCTCAGAAATTATAATTGATGAAGATTATTCTTCGACTCGATAGCCAAATTCTGCTAACCGTAGGTTCGACTGTCGCCATTGGGATTCGACTTTAACAAACAGTTTTAAATAAACGTCCCCTGCCACTAATTTTTGAATTTGTTCTCTGGCTGCTGTTCCAATGGCTTTGAGCATCGTTCCTTTTTGACCAATGATGATCCCTTTTTGGGAGTTTCTTTCAACGTTAATAGCTGCAAAAATTTTGGTGATTTTCGGGGTTTCTTCTACTTTTTCGATGGTAACAGCTACGGAGTGGGGAACTTCTTGCCGAGTTAATTGTAATATTTGTTCTCTAATTAATTCTCCCATAATAAACCGTTCGGGTTGATCGGTAATCAGATCCGGGGGATAATAATAAGGTCCTGGATCTAATTGTTGAATTAAGGTCTTTTGTAAGGTTTGTAAACCATCCCCTGTTAGAGCAGAAAATTTAATCACCGGCCAAGAATGGTCTTGAATTAAATGGGTATAACTTTCGTCTATTGCTTGATAATTTTCTGGTTGTTGATCTTGTTTGTTAAGCCCTAAAATGACCGGCTGATTCACAGTTTTCAGCAGATCCATAATATAGCGATCGCCCCCTCCTGATTTGACGGAACTGTCTACGACTAATAAGATAATATCAACAGAATTAATGGCAGTTTTTGCGTTTTTAACAATAATTTTTCCTAGGGTATGATGAGGTTTATGTATTCCTGGGGTGTCAACAAAAATGATCTGGGCTTTTTCGGTGGTTAAAATTCCCCGCAGTCGGTTACGAGTGGTTTGGGAAATGGGAGAAGTAATGGCTATTTTTTGACCTATTAATTGATTCATAAGGGTGGATTTTCCCACGTTGGGGCGGCCAATGATTCCCACAAATCCCGATTTAAACCCTTCTGGTGCAGTGGGAATAGTTGATAAATTGCTTAAGTGTAGATTATCGTTCATTCGTAAATGACTTTGAGTTGATTATTTTTATAATAGCAAGAATTACCGTTAACTTATATCTTCCACCTTCGATTAAATTAGCTAGTTTAGAGAGACCCCCCTCTCACTCCCTCCTTAATAAGGGGGGCAAGGGGGGAGCGCAATCGTGTTTGTTTTTGATCGTAACTACTTGAGAATTAATTTTCTCTAGTTTTTTGTTTAATTTTTATGTAAGGCGTGCAAGATGTCAGTTAACAGTGACCAGTGATCAGTGACCAAACATTAATCATTAGTAACTGCTTTTTACAGGAGATAGTATTAATATTTAATTGAGCTACTATTTTAATCAAATATTCATTAAGATATTTTTAGTTTTTTCTATTTGCTCTTGACTAAATCCTGCTTGTTCTAAATGATTTAAAAATTCAATTTGACCATAACGGCTATCTAAGACCATAGCTTTTTTATAAGTTTTAATTGCTAAATCTAAATCACTTTTTTGCTGATAAACTAAAGCTAATGCTACCCAAGGATGAGGATTATTAGGTTCGAGTTCGGTGGCTTTTTCTCCGTGAATTTCTGCTTGTTCAGGTTGTTGTAAACGATGGTAAGCTAAACTCAAATTATAGTGAGCAATTTCGTTATCTGGTTTTAAATCGATGGCTTTATTATGGATTTCCACTGCTTTATCTAAATCATTATTAACTAAATAAACAATTCCCAAAGCATTCAACGCAGGGACATGATTTTTATCCACTTTCAAAGCATTTTTTAGGGTTTCGGTTGCCCTATTTCCTTGCTGGTTTAAATGATAAGTCCATCCTAAAACCACTAAACCAGATAAATTTTGTGGGTCAAGATTAACGGATTCTTGGAGAGAATTAATGGCTTTTTGTATTTGTCCTTGTTGACGATATTGTAAGCCAATTTGTCTTAGATTAGCTGCTTTTTTCTTGTCTTCAGCAGACACAACTGGAATAGGAGGAGTCGGAGAAGAAATTATCTCAGGAGAAGACTCTATAGAGGAAGATGAAGGATTATGTTGACAACTAATTGAGAGAGGAATAATAACAGACAAAAGGAGAAGATAATCAACTTTATATTGAGTCATAATTATTGCATTCCTAACACAACACTGGCTAAAATAGCAGGCGCAGCAGTAACTAATCCCCCTAAAGATACATTTAACTGTTGCTTATTGGCTTCTTGAAACGCTTCGATTTGCTGTCTATTTCCTTCTATTTGTTGTTGATTAGCTACCTGGAAAGCTTTCATTTCTACCCGAATAGAATTAATTTGAGTTTCTGAGGTTTGGCGATATAAATCAATTCTTTCTGATAAGAGTCTATTATCTTGATCGACTTTATTTTCCAAATGACTCAGTCGTCTATCTAAATTGTCTAATTTGTTGATAATGGTTTCAAATTCTCGTTCAGTCATGGTTTTTGGGGACTTTATACCCTTGTCATCTTTTATAATGTCATTATAACTATAAAAAACAGTTAGATTAAGTTAACTATTTCTTTCACAAGGATTCCTCAGAAACCATGAATCAAACCTTACTAAAATCAAAAAACACAACTATATTAACAGGAATAACCTGGAAAACTTATCAAGGATTAGCTATAGATTTAGCAGAAAATCCTAGTAGAAAATTAAGTTATGACCAAGGAACCTTAGAAATTATGACTCCTTTACCAGAACATGAAATTAATAAAGGTTTTTTAGGCAGACTGGTACAAACCACAACAGAAGTATTAGGATTAGAAATATTAAGTCTTGGTTCAACCACTTTAAGTCGAGAAGATTTACAAAAAGGGATTGAACCTGACGAGTGTTATTATATAAACAATGAAACCTTAATTAGAGATAAAGTTAATTTTGATTTTACAGTTGATCCACCACCCAATTTAGCCATAGAAATTGATATCACTAGCAGTTCTTTAAATCGTTTAACAATATACGAGTCCTTGGGAATTAAAGAAATATGGCGATTTGATGGTCAAGATTTGTTCATTTATGCTTTAAAAGAAGAAGGTTATCAAGACCAAGATTGCTCTCAAGTTTTGCCAATTTTATCTAAATCAGTCATTTTAACCTTCCTGAAAAAAAGGGGGAAAATAGGAGAAAACGCCCTAATTCGGGAGTTTCGTCAATGGTTGAACCTTAATAAATAGCCTTAAAGAGAAACCTTATGACCAAATCATCAGTCATGAAAAAAGAGCATTCACCAGAAAACACTAGATGATGATGATTAACGGGTTTTGGCCTTGGAAGCGACTACGCCAACTAACAAAATTTATAACCCTATTTAGCTTCTGTTTTCTCTTAACAGTGGCCTGTAACCAACAACCAGACACCACACCTTCTCCTACAGCGACAACCACCGGCGATCGCATTACCATCGGAACCACGGCCCAACCTCGTACCATTGACCCGGCGGATAGTTACGAAATGTCCGGACTCACGGTCATCTATAATCTCAGTGATACCCTCTACACCTACGAACTGGGAACCACCACCTTAACCCCCAACTCGCCACAGAAATGCCTAGGGTTAGTGATGATGGTCTAACTTATACCATTCCCCTACGAGAAGGGGTAACCTTCCACGACGATACCCCGTTTAATGCTGAGGCCATGGCCTTTTCCTTGGAACGGTTTATGAATAATGGGGGTAAACCCTCTTTCTTATTAGCGGATACCATCGACACCGTAGAAGCCACTGGAGAGTACGAGTTAACCATCACCCTCAAACAACCTTTTTCTGCTTTTCCGTCCCTTCTCGCCTTTCCTGGGGCTTGTGCAGTGTCTCCTCAAGCTTATCAAATTGGAGAAGGTAAGTTTATCCCAGATAATTTAGTGGGGACTGGTCCATACAAACTGAATAATTTTAGTAGCGACTCGGTACAATTAGACGTTTTTGAGAATTATTGGGGAGAAACTCCCCAAAATAAGGGGATTGATTTACAAATTTATCCCACGAACCCGGCTAACCTCTTCAATGCCTTTCGGACTCAGGCCGTGGATGTGGCTTATCAGTCGTTGACCCCGGAACAAGTTCTACAATTACAACAAGAGGCAGACTCAGGCAAGGGCCAGGTGATCGAAAACCCAGGGACGGCCATTGCTTTCATGGCCTTGAATGTGCAGAGCGAATTTGTTCAACAGAAACCCGTCCGACAAGCGATCGCTTCTGTTATTGATCGCCAACTTCTCAACGAACGCATTCTCAAAGGCCAAGGAGAACCCCTTTATAGTATGATTCCTGTGGCCTTTGATGCCTCTAAACCAGTGTTTCAAGAACGTTATGGGGATAATGATAAACAAGCCGCTAAACAACTCCTACAAGAGGCTGGTTTTTCGGCTGAGAACCCGGCTACGGTAGAAATTTGGCATTCTTCGGGTTCGGTTAATTCGAGTCAAGTGGCTGCGATTCTCAAGAGTTTAGCGGAACGAGACTTAGAGGGAATGTTACAATTTGTCCCCAATAGTATTGCTTCGGCTGCTTTCTTTAAAAATTTAAGTCAAGGGTTATATCAGTCCACTTTGTCCAGTTGGTATCCTGACTTTTTAGATGCGGATAACTATATTTATCCGTTTCTTTATTGTGCCAAAGGTTCACCAGAAGAAGGCTGTATTGAAGGGGGTTCTCAAAGTCAAGGATCGTTTTATTACAATCAAGACGTTAATCAATTAATTGCTCAACAAAGACAGGAATCCGATCCCCAAAAACGACAAGAAATTTTTGCTCAAATTCAAGAAATTTTGGCCGAAGATGTGCCTTATATTCCCCTTTGGCAAACCAAAGAATACGCTTTTGCTCAAAATAATATTAATGGGGTAAGGATTAATCCGAGTCAAACCTTTCCCTTTTGGACAATTAAACGTCAATAACAGAGGGTTGACGACTTAACCGCCAAGCGGTACGCAGATAACCATTATCCTTTTTGATCTCAGGATAATGGTGTTTTTTTAGGACTAATTGAATCTTATCAAAGGCTTCAGGTAACTGGTTAAAAGGAATATTAGGAAAAGCATGATGAACGCTATGATAAGGTAATCCTCCCATGCACCATTGAACCCAATTAGGTACTAAAATATTACGAGCAGCATATAATTGAGTTAATTGATAGGATTCCTAATAAGGAAAAACGAAACAATCCCATCCAAGGATTAACGGTTGTTAGCGGTAAGATCACCTTTCTGAGATCATCAATCACAGAATGATCATAAGCAACATTTTGCCCCATAGGAATCCTCTGCAAAAATTAACGTTACGTCAAGGTTTCGAGTAATCGATAGCGATTCGTTTCAGGGATATATTTTCGTCCGGGAATTTCATCAGGAATTTCATCTTGCAAGACAAAACGCATATCCGTAACGACGCGAGGTACATTCATATAATAGCTGTGTTCAGAGGGATCGGTAAAACGGGAAATCACCCGAGTACAGTCAATGGGATAAACATTACGAGGCAGTTGTCGAGGTTTAATCGGTCCATCGGTACCCAGACGAGGAGGATTCCCTTTAAAGCGATCGCTGGCCCATAAAGCGAGATCCTCTCGATTAAAATAAATACTGGTACGACGGGTGATCCGTGGCAGCTCAAACAATTTTTCTTGGAGATCAAAAGCGTCGTCGTCTTCGTCGGCAGCCATCATTAGAATTTGATCGAATAGTCTCGGTAAGCGATCGCCAACTTGATTTTTTAATTCTTGTAAGGCAAAGCGCAGGACATAATTACCCATACTATGAGCAAGAAGATGGAGTTTTTTTTCACATCGGGTATCTAACCCCTTGATAAAGTCAGCGACTTTGAGAAAGGATCGCGCAAAAGCTGGCCCAGAGGCGGCCGCATCTAAGCGATCGTTTCGATAAGCGATCCGATTAACTCCATTGGGATCACCTTGTAAGAATGAACCATCAGAAGGCCAAGAAAATAAACAGATATTCAATTTTAGAGGGGGTTGAAAATTGCCAGGAGCGTTACTGGTGAGTACCTGATGTAGTTTAGCTGCTGCGGTTAAACCTTGTTGAAAACTGGTGTTATAACCATGAATGAAGATTAGGGTATCTTCTCCTTTTTCTCTCATCTCTTGAGACACTTGTTGTAAAATCGTTTGACTCCCTAACACTGGGGGATCAGCAAAGAGGTTTTCTGGTGCGAGTTGGATTTGATATTGATCAAAATCCTCTCCTGTGACTTCAGCTTGTCCAAAGCGTAAGTTAGCTAGTCCATCGTCACTGAAGTTACTACCAAAGTCGCCGTTTTCTTCGTTAAGAAGATTGCGATTCGTTGCAAAGTATATTTTAGTCATAGCCAATTTTTGTCAAGCTCATTATCTGAATCGTCCCAATATCTAGACAAATAACAACCCTGTAGACATAATTTGTATTATTTTTCCAGAGGCTACTCTTTTCAACCTAGACCGATTAAATATTAAGAACTAATTGACTAATTCGGCTAATCCTAAATAACGAATGCCTTGAGGGGTAATGTCAAAGCGACAAGGTAAAATTTCCACCCCTTTTTCTACAGCTTCACGAAACAATTTTCCATACCCTGGATCATAATCATACCCAGGAGAAAAGCGATCGCAATCTCCGCGATTAATAAAATATAACATCATCGGTTGAGCATCAGGTAATATATCCATTAATTCCTGTAAATGTTTTTGACCACGAGTGGTAACGGTATCAGGAAATAGGGCAATATTATCTTTAGCTAAGGTGGTATTTTTGACTTCTAAATAAATCGGTTTCGGTTCAGATTCACTGGTTAAAACAAAATCAATTCTACTTTTTTTATCTTTTCCATAGGGAACTTCTGAACGAACTTTATTATATTTTCCTTTTAAGGGCAGTAACTGTTCTTGTTCTAAAATCTGTTTAATAACACGATTGGGTAAAGCAGTATTAATTCCTACCCAGGTATGATTGACTTCAATTAATTCCCAACTATAAGCTAACTTTCGCTTAGGATTATTACTTTTAGAAACATAAACCCGACTCTCTGCATCACATACCCCGATCATTGGGCCAGTATTAGCACAATGTGCCGTAATCATTTCCCCTGATTCTAATTCAATATCCGCTAAAAAACGTTTATATCGTTTCTTAAGAATACCGGGAATTAAAGGGGGATAAGTATAAATCAAATCAGTGTCCATAGATTTATTTTTCAGTCGATCAAAAACTTACCTATAAAAGGTTGCAGGGGAGCAGGGGGAAGGGGAGCAAGGAGAGTATTTTAGTTAAATACAGACAATAAGTTTTTCTTTCGATTGATTTTGGCTTTAAAAGTTTTAAGCTCAATCATTATAACTTTTAAATTAGTTTAGTTTTATTTTTATCTCCCCTGCTCCGGTCTCCGAAGCTCCCCCACAATTTTAACTAGGATCTTCGTGATCTACTTATTTGCCTAACTCTTGCGATCGCCGATAAGCCGCCTTCACCGCTTCGATCACCGCCGAACGAAAGCCTTTTTCTTCTAACTTGGCCACCCCTGCAATGGTGGTTCCTCCGGGACTGGTGACATTATCCTTTAACTGACCGGGGTGCAACCCTGTTTCTTTCATTAACGTAGCGGTGCCTAAAACAGTCTGTATGGCGAGTTTAGTGGCGATCGCTCTGGGCAACCCAGAAGCCACCCCACCATCGGATAACGCCTCAATCATCAAGGCTACAAAGGCCGGACCCGATCCGGATAACCCTGTCACCCCATCCATTAGTGATTCAGGAACCTCTACCACTTCCCCCACTGCCTCAAAGATAGACGTGGCTAACGTTAGATGAGAGGGTTTAACGTGAGTCCCGGCTGCGATCGCTGTCATGGCTTCCCCCACTGTTGCAGGGGTATTCGGCATCACGCGAATAACAGGAAAGTTGGCAAAGGCGTTTTCTAAGCGGTTTAAAGGGGTTCCGGCCAAGATGGACAGAATTAAGGGATAATGGTCCACTGAGTCTAAACGTAACTGAGGGGTCACCTTATCTAAAATTTGGGGTTTGACAGCTAATAAGAGGGCTTCTGTGGCTTGTAAGGTGTCTTGATTATTGTCAGTCACACCCACGCCATAGGTTTGAGCCAAAACGTCTCTTCTGGAGGGTTGGGGTTCACTGATTAATACCGTATTGCCCGAATAAAGTTGCGATGCTAAAAGACGGGTGAGTATTGCTTCTGCCATCACGCCGCCTCCAATGATACCTAGTCTAATAGACACAAGTCTTCAATGGTAAAGTTGTCAAAAAAAGGACTAAGCTTCTAGCATAACTGTTATGGCAATTGAAGCATAGAGTGCCGACATGACAAAAAGCTAAAAGTTCTACTGCTGCCTCTTGCCTCTTGCCTCTTGCCTTGCTTTGCGCGCCATAACGAGAAGCTTGACTCGAAAAATTACTGAACTAAACGATTAACCTCTGCGCCCCAGTTTGCCACAGGAGAAGGGTTACGGGAAGGGTTAATCGGAATGTCAGGGACATCGTGAACGGTACCAGAAAGGTTGCTCACCTTGACACAGTTGGGAGTAAATAGAAAGATGCTTTCGCCGATGCGTTCTTGATGACCATCAATGGCGTAGGTTCCACCGGCCACAAAATCTACGGCCCGTTGGGCTTCTTCTGGTTCCATCACATTGAGGTTGAGAACCACAGATTTGCGCTCACGAAGGGTTTGGATGACTTGGGGCATTTCGTCGAAGGAATGGGGTTCGACCACAACCACTTCAGCAATATTATTAATTCCAGGCATAGGGACAACATTACCTTTATTGTTTCTCATGTTCAGTTCTGGATTGATATTTGATCCCATAGGTTTCGCCCAGGGACGGGGTTCGGGTTCGGGTTGAGGGGAAGCATTCATCTCTGGTTCTTCCATCTCAAAGTCTGAGTTGCCATCAATTTCGATATAGTTGGGGTCATCGTATTCAACATCGTCTTCAATGGGTTCGGTAATGGCCCAGCGTTTGAGTTTATCTAAAATCATTTTGACATCTCACTGATTTACAAAGCGTTTTTAAGGAGAGGAGGTCTGATACTAGATAGCTTTTTTAGCTTCTTATCTTAATAAAATTGTGGGAAAAATACATCCCATCTTTGGCTGTTTTTTGCCCAGGTTCCTTTAAAGTATAGGGTTATGGCTACTTTATAAAAAAGTTCACCGTTCCTCTTTCAGGGTTTTTGCAGCTTTCTCATCTAGTCGTTACTTCGTTGCCAGATGTTCCCAAAAAATAATCTTATTCTTTGCATAAAAATATCTCTATGGATCAGGGTTACAATTGAGCAATTTTGCCCCCTTCCACTTTCATAATTTGAGAGGAGTTTAACCATTGGGCATCAAATGAGTGTAAATAGGTGGTGGTGATGAGGGTTTGAAACCGCCCTTGTATCACCTCTAATAGTTGATTTTGGCGGTTGGGGTCAAGTTCGGCTAAAACGTCGTCTAAGAGCAGTAAAGGGGGTTCTCCGATAACATCTTCGATCAATTGTAATTCTGCTAATTTAATGGCTAATACCAGGGTTCTTTGTTGTCCTTGAGAACCGTAGGATTTGGCAGGAGTCCCATTAATATTGAATTCTACGTCATCTCGATGGGGTCCGACGACAGTGGTGGCCAGTTGTTGCTCGGCCATGCGACGCTGTTCTATTTTATCTAAAAAGGCTTGTTGAACTTGTTGGGGTTGTTCGTTGTCAATTTGAATGTTGGGTAAATAGTGAATTGCTAAATTTTCTGTTCCGCTACTAATTTCTTGATGCCATTTTTGAGCGAGTGGGGTGATTCTTTCGATAACGCGATATCGTCGTCGAGTCACTCGGGTTCCGGCTTCAGCTAACTGTTGATCCCATACTTTTAATTGTGACATTTCTGCTGATAAGTTAGGGGTATTTTCTTGCTCTTCTACGGTTTTACGAATCACTTTTAATAGGGCATTTCGTTGTCGTAAAATTTTATAATATTGATGAATAATACTGGCATAAACGGGTTCTAGTTGGATTAACAGGGTATCTAACCAACTGCGACGGGTTTCTGGTGATCCTCTGACTAAGTCTAAGTCTAAACAGGAGAATTCAACGGCATTAATATGACCTAAAAATTCTAAATGACGGCGCAAGTTTTCATGGTTTAAGGTTAAACTCCGTCTCCCTGGGGAACGCAAGGTAATGCCGAGTTCTGATTCTCCATAGGTCCGTTCTACGGTTCCTAAAATCTGTCCTGTTTTTTTCCCTTCTAAAATTAAATCGCGATCGCGGTTGGTTCGATGACTTTTTAAGGTGGCTAATAATTCCACTGCTTCGAGTAAATTAGACTTTCCTTGGGCATTATTTCCTAATAAAATTGTCTTTTGTGATTGTAACTTCAGACTTTGCTCCTCATAATTGCGAAAAGCATATAAATGAATATTTTTCAAGTACATTTTCTGATCCTAACTCGTATTTTTTTTTGACGATTTATTTCCAATTTGTTAACGTTTTAATCGGTAAAGACAACAATAAAAGTACAGGAATAATCTCTAAACGTCCAATCCACATTAGACAAATTAACGTCAGTTTACCCAACCAGGGAAGATCCGGATGAGTAATACCCGTTGATAGTCCCACACCACTGGTTGCTGAGGCCACTTCAAAAATGACATCAATTAAATCGTAGGTTGGTAATTTAAGATATTGCAAAATAAAAATACCACCAACGACGACACTTAACCATAAAAAAGCTAAAACCGCAGCAGCTTCGACACGACGATTTGCCTCAGATTCTTTTAAAATCTTCCCATCAAGCTCATAACACATCATTTCGTGGGGTAATAGTGCAATGCGCCGAAAACGCCAAATAACCGCTTTGACAACCGTTACAAAACGACTCAATTTAATTCCGCCTGCTGTCGAACCGGCTGCCCCACCAATCAACATGATGAGAGTCATCAGCAATTTTGCACCCCCATCCCAAGATTTCACGGAAACTGTGCCAAAACCACAGGTACTTAAAGCAGAAGTCCATTGAAATAGGATATCGAGAAAAGGAATATGTCTAAACGCCAAACGATTAAACCCCCAAAGTAATAACGTTCCTCCCAATAACAAAATCCAGAGGGCTTGATGTTGATTATCTGACCAAAACGCACAAAGTTGACGACGACGCAAAAACTGATAGTGAACAGAAAAGCTAATGGCACCCAAAATCATAACGATAATAACGGCTAATTTCACCGCAACGCCATAATTAGCGATACTATTCTCGGTAACACTAAACCCCCCTGTGGCAATGCCTGTCATCCCATGATTGAGGGCAGCCCACCAACTCATCCCCACCATCCGAAACAGAAAAACACTGCCAATCGTATAAATCAAATAAATCCACCAAATATGTTTGACCGTTTGCGTGAGGGTTAAACCAATTCTTTGATTTCTGCCTTCAGCATTGTAAAGTTTATAAGGTTCGGTAGCAGGTTCGAGTAGGGATATGACTAAAACAATGACCCCGACCCCTCCTACCCACTCCATTAGCGATCGCCACCATTGAATCGTATGGGGTAATTCATTATAGTTCAAGGCCATGGATAAGCCGGTACTGGTAAAACCAGAAAAGGCTTCAAATATACAATTCCAAGGGTTTTGAAACATTAAAAGGGTTGTTGAGAAATCAGGAGAAAGATTCGGGGCATTAGCTGTCATTAAGATAGGAATTGCACAAAACAGAGGTAACAAAAACCAGCCCAAGGCAGCTGTTACCATAGCATTGGGAATACGACTACTGGTTTTGATTTTGATGTTGGTAAAATGATAGAGTAATTGACCAATGCCTAAAGAAGCAGCAGCGCAGGTGAGGAAAGGAATCAAAGCATAGGTTTCGCTTGATAATAAACAGACAGGTATAGAAAGCAATGCCATCATTCCAGGGACGTGAAGAAATAAGCCAATATCTCGCAAGATGGTTTTCATAAAATTGCTACGTCTGACTTTATTTATTATCTATATCCAGAAAACCAAAAAGTTTTTCAGCAATCAGTTTTTCAGGATTGCTTAATACCTGTACTCCCAATTTTTCAAACATGGCGCGATGCTCTTTATCGTGTAACATCGTAATCAAATTTTCAATTTCATACTGTTTGCCTAGCATCATGGCCATCAAGTTAACCGAATCATCATTCGTTGTTGCAATAATCGTATCGGCGTGCTTAACATCTGCTTCTTCGAGAATTTTTCCTTGGGAAATATCAGCATGAAATACCTGTACATCAAATTCTCGCATGATGTCTCTGGCATAGTCTTCTTGCTTTTCGATCACTGAAACTTGGTGTCCTTGTTCTTGGGCGATCGCAATTAGCTGCTTGGTTACAGCCCCCGCCCCAACAATAATTAGATACATTTGATCATTAAACGTGAAAATAGTGTAATGCTTTCTTGATGGTTAATAATTTTACTATTTTTTGAGTTTAAACTCTCTCTCTCTATGTGATGAGACCTGCTGCTTGATCAACAATCTTTAAAAGTTTAAGACTTAACGTAATTCCCAATTAAAGGGAAGAAGGGAATAAATTCCCCTAGGATCGTTAAAGTTTTGAATCACTTTTAATTCTTCTTGAAATTTGAGGAATTCTTGAGTTAAGGGATCAACATTATTTTGCGTTACTTTCATATCTTCATCTAAGGTTTTTTTAATAAATAATTCTGCAAATCCTCGGTTAGTCGGATATTCTTGAATTTGCCAATCTTTCCCTAAGTCTGTTTGTTTGGCTGCGTATTCTATGGCTGCATCTAAACCACCAAAACTATCTACTAAACCGATTTTTTTGGCCATGTCTCCCGACCAAACTCTACCTTGAGCAATGTTAGCCACTTTTTCTTTAGATAAATCACGAGATTGAGCAACTTTTTCTAGAAACAAGTCATAAACTCGATTGACTGATTTTTGATAAATGGCTAATTCTTCTTCTGTTTTTGGTCGGGTTGCTGTTCCTAAATCGGCAAATTTTGCTGTTTTAACAACATCCCAAGTAATACCATTATTGTTAGCAATTTCTTGGATATTTAAAAGAACCCCAAATACACCAATTGATCCGGTAATGGTATTGGGTTGGGCAAAAATATGTTCCCCTCCTGTGGCTATCCAATAGCCTCCAGAAGCTGCTACATTACCCATAGAAATAATTACGGGTTTTTTCTCTTGAATTAATTGAATTTCTCGTAAAATAATGTCGGAACCGGTGGCACTTCCTCCTGGACTATTGATGCGGATAACTACTGCTTTTACTTGTTCATTATCTCCAATTTTACGCAGTAGTTGAGCAAAGCGAGTTCCCCCTACTTGTTCTCTCGTTCCGACTCCATCGACAATGGCCCCTTCTAGATAAACAACAGCAATTTTGTTGTTAGAACTATTATCGGTGACTCCTGTCACTGGTATATTGACATAATTACTAAAGGAAACTTGTCTTAACGATTCTTCTTGATTATTGGTAATTTCTTTTAAAATTGAAACGGCTTTATTGCGATAATCAACTTGATCAATTAATTTTAATTGTTGCGCTTCCTGGGGATATAAAATGCCTTGGCTATCAGCAATTCTTTGTAAATTATTGGGGCTTATTTGACGAGTTTCTCCCACTTCTTGAAGATAATTATCCCAAATATTATTTAGTAAAACTTCTAATTGTTGCCGATTTTCTGGACTGAGTTGAGTTCTTAGATAAGGTTCAACGGCTCCTTTATATTCTCCCACTCTGACCACTTGAACCCCGATGCCATATTTATCTAATGCCCCTGTCCAAAATAAGGGTTCTGTGCCGATGCCATTGAGTTCCATTACCCCCATAGGATTGACAATTAATGTATCAGCTAATGAGGTTAAATAATATTCTTGTTCACTAACAGTAACATCATAGGCGATGATTTTTTTACCACTTTCTTTGAATTTTTTTAAGGCTTGTCTAATCTCTGAAGAATTGGCATAACCACTGCCATTATCAGCGTTACTTCCGTCCAAAAAAATGGCTTTGATGCGATCATCTTTGCTGGCTTTTTCAATATTTTTAATCACTTGATTTAACGTCAAAACCGATTGATCTTTAGCTGATAATATGTCCTGAATATTAACTAAAGGTTCCCTATCTTGAATTTTTGTAGACAGATCCAAAACTAAAACTGAGTTGTTTTTTAGGACGGGTTCAGTCTCGACACTTGCTAACGTAATTAATAATATAACGACACTACTAATACCAAAGGTTGTAAATAAAAATAATCCTGCTAAGGTTCCAATAACACTGGCTAGGGTTTGTTTTAAAAAGTTGATCATTGAATCTATCAAAAATAAAGTCTTTTTTAGTAATATTACCTTTCCAAAGACTGGGATAATACTAACTATTATAGAACAATTTTAAACAAGGCTTTAACTCATATCTTGCACCTTTGATAAACCCACACCCCCCACACCCCCCACACCCCCCTTTATAAGGGGGGCAGGGGGGGTTAGGGGGTAGGGGGGGTTAGAGAGGGTGGCAATAGTGTTTGTTTTTGACTGTAACTACTGGAGAATTAATTTTCTCCAGTTTGTTGTTTAGTTGTTATGTAAGGCGTGCAAGATGTCAGTAGACAAAATTTTAGGAAGTGCGATCGCTAGACCCCACTTCCTAATGATGTTGATTGTCTAGTTGCTGGTTTAGATGGGGTTACGTTTATTAATCAATGAAATAGCCCTAGTAACGCTTTCCGGGAAGATAACCACTAACCCGTCTTTATCCACCTTATCTAAGCCGTATTCGATGGCTTCTGTCTCATCTAAAATGGCTTGATAATCTGCTTTTTCGTTCTCGCTGAGAATGCCGTCAATAATTAAATCGGCGGCTTCTCCTCGGGGCCGTCCCCGTTTGTCGTCATCTTCTTTAACGAGAATGCGATCAAACACCTTGGCAGCGATTTTACCGAGTAGCACTAAATCTTCATCCCTGCGATCGCCGGGTCCGCCAACCACCCCTAACCGTTGTCCTTTCCAGTTCTTAACAAACTCTCCGACGGCTTCGTAACCGGCGGGGTTATGGGCATAATCCACTAAAGCGTGATAATCTCCTAAATTAAAGAGATTCATGCGGCCTGGGGTTTGATTAGCAGAGGCTTTAAAGGTTCTCACCCCTTGGCGAATGTCTTCGATATCGACCCCTTGACAGAAGGCGGCCAAACAAGCGGCTAAGGCGTTGGCGATCATAAAGGGGGCCATGCCTTTCATGGTCATCGGCACATTAACCGCTTCTTCGATTCTCAGGGTAAATTGTCCTTCTAAGATAGAGATATAACCGTTTTCATAGACGGCGGCCATGCCATCCCGTCGTAGGTGATTTTGGAGAATTTCATTATTCGGGTCCATGGAAAAGTAAGCCACTTTGCCTTTCACCTGTTCAGCCATAGCAGCTACCAGAGGATCATCGGCGTTAAGAAC
>NZ_PRLH01000111.1 GCF_003013815.1 Cyanothece sp. BG0011
TAGCTGTTTTTCATCCATTCGGGTAGGGGGACAAATCCATAAAACAGATTTAATACGCCCTGCCCCTTCTAAAATTTTGGCAGCCGCGCGGTAATGTCCAATATTGGTCATACAGGAACCGATGAACACTTCATCCACTTTGTCCCCGGCACATTCCGACATCAATTTAACATTATCGGGGTCATTAGGTGCAGCTACAATAGGTTCTTTAATCTCGTTTAAGTTGACTTCGATAACATCAGCATACTCTGCTGTTTCATCAGCCTCCATTAAGACGGGATTTTTTAACCATTCCTCCATTTTTGCAGCCCGACGCATCAAAGTTCTAGAGTCTTGATAACCCCGTGCCACCATATTTTTAATTAAGGAAATATTGGACCGTAAATATTCAGCAATGGTGTCTTTTCCTAGTTTAATTGTAGACCCGGCACAAGACCTTTCTGCTGTTGCATCGGTTAATTCAAAAGCTTGTTCTACTTTTAAATCAGGTAATCCTTCCATCTCCATAATACGACCATTGAAAACATTAATTTTGTTCTCTTTGGCAACGGTTAACTTACCTTCTTGAATAGCAACCCAAGGGATAGCATTTACAATGTCTCTTAACGTTACACCTGGTTGTAACTTTCCAGTAAACTTAACTAAGACTGATTCTGGCATATCCAAAGGCATCACCCCTAATGCTGCAGCAAATGCCACTAAACCGGAACCAGCAGGGAAGGAAATACCCAAGGGAAAACGAGTATGAGAGTCTCCCCCCGTTCCCACGGTATCGGGTAATAACATCCGGTTTAACCAAGAGTGAATAATACCGTCCCCCGGTTTCAACGCTACACCCCCACGGGTTGCAAAGAAGTCCGGTAAGTCTTTATGGGTTGTGATGTCGACGGGTTTGGGATAAGCTGCGGTATGACAGAAACTTTGCAAGGTTAAGTCTGCGTTGAACCCTAAACAAGCTAACTCTTTCAACTCATCCCTGGTCATCGGTCCTGTGGTATCTTGGGAACCAACCGTGGTCATCATGGGTTCACAAGAGGTTCCCGGTCGAACTCCAGGTAAACCGCAAGCTTTACCCACCATTTTCTGGGCTAAAGTAAAGCCTTTGCCGGTATCTTCTGGTAAGCTAGGACGGACAAAAATATCACTGGGTTCGAGTCCTAACGCTGCACGGGTTTTATCCGTTAATGCGCGTCCGATGAGTAACGGAATGCGTCCCCCGGCCCGAACTTCATCTAAGATAGTCTCAGGTTTAGGGGTGAAGGTGGCAATAACGTCTTCTTCTTCGTTGGTGACTTCTCCTTTGTAGGGATAGATGATGATAACGTCACCAGTTTCCATCTCCGACACATCACATTCAATGGGAAAGGCGCCGGAGTCTTCGGCGGTATTGAAGAAAATAGGGGCTATTTTCCCGCCGATAATGTAGCCTCCTGCCCGTTTATTGGGGACAAAAGGAATATCATGTCCAATGTGCCATAAAACGGAGTTAATGGCTGATTTACGGGAGGAACCGGTACCCACTACATCCCCAACATAGGCCACAGGATAGCCTTTTTCCTTCAATCTGGCAATGGTTTCGATGCCTTCCGGCATAGTTGACTCTAACATGGCCAACGCATGGAGAGGAATATCGGGACGAGTGGTGGCGTGGGGGGCAGGAGATAGGTCGTCTGTATTGGTTTCCCCTGGTACTTTAAAGACGGTGACGCGAATAACTTCCGGGACTGGGGGTTTATTGATAAACCAAGCAGCATTGGCCCATGCGTCGATGACTTGTTTAGCGTAGGGGTTGCTTTCGGAAAGTTCTAAAACATCGTTGAATGCGTCAAAGACTAGGAGAGTTTTGCTTAATGCGGTGGCTGCGGCTGAGGCAATGTTACTATCGGAAGATTTGAGCAACTCTACTAACGATTGTACGTTATAACCCCCCATCATGGTTCCGAGTAAGTCTACCGCACCTTGAGGGGAGATGAGGGGACAGGTTATTTCTTTTTTAGCGACTGCGGTTAAAAACCCTGCTTTGACATAAGCTGCTTCATCCACACCAGGGGGAACCCTATCCCGTAATAACATCAAAAGTTCTTCTTTTTGGTCTTCGGGAGGATTTTTTAGAAGTTCGCATAGTTGCGATGTTTGTTCTGCGGTTAAAGGTAAGGGTGGAATACCAAGTTTTGCTCGTTCTGCTGCGTGTTTGTGATAGTTTTCTAACATTGAGTGTCTCCTTCTCTACTGATGTTGCGATGAGGACTTTCTAGGGTATCACTTCTAAGGGTATCAAGTTTATTTAGTAATAGTGCTTAGGGTTTTCTTAAGTTTTATGGGAATGGGGTTAGGGGGAGTGATAATTGATAAAAGTAATGAAGAACTTTAATAATAATTATTATGGTTATTTTCATCTAAATAATCACTATAATCATTCTCAATATACACACAAAGAGAGTATAAACGAAGTTCTCGAAGCAATGCTTCAATAAACTCCTTGATATTAATTGCTTGTGTTCCAAATATCATCCAATAACCTTTAACAGATGAATAAGATGAATATTCATCTCCCTTATAGTTCGCAACTGAACCTGTTATTGAATATTTTAGGTTATTAATTAAATATTGTAGCGATAATAAATTACCATTTTCCAAATTAGATATTAAACTTGATATTCTATAATGACAACGATAAATAGCTTTAGAAACTAAAAAGCTATTAGCACCAAACTCTAAAATCCAACCATGGTGATTATATTTAATATGCCGAGCATGACGAGGTGCATATACAGGACGACCACAAGGATGATTATACCAGTAAGCAGATTCCGAAATACAATATTCACATATTGATAGTTCGACAGAGGAAACACTCTTTATTCTATTAAGTTGATCTTTGATGTTTTTAAGTTTTGTTTGCAAATAATCATCATTTATTAATTGGATTTTTAACTTGTTTTTTTCTAATTCAGTCAATTCTTCATTGAGCCTCTCTAGTAAATCAGAAATTATTTCAAATGTTTCAAACATTATATTTACTTAAAAATCTTGTATTCTCTTATATTCATTATCCCAAATACTATTTTCTAAAGCTGCTGCTTCTTGTTGTAATTCAAAAAACTTATCTTGGAGAGGAATAAAATTATCTTCCATCTCATTAATCATACTTTCAGTAATTATCGATCTTTGTAAAAACCACTTCTTAAGTTCTTCTAAAATATCTTGGATTTTAAGACTATCAGTGATAATAATACTTGCTTCTTTATTTCTTACGCCATTATAAGTTAAGTTTTGACTTCCTATACTGGCAAACTGATTAGGTATTAAGATGATTTTTGCATGAAGTTTCTCTAAATGGTATAAATTAAATCCTTTCTCATATAGTCTTTTAATGGTGTGTATTGAAGAACTACTGCTTATAAAATTATTTACTGAAAAAACAGTATAAATCTCACATATTTCAGTTTTTTTAACATTGTTTAAGATAACATCTGCTGTTCTTGAAGTGATGTAAGGAGATAACACAAAAATTTTATCTGTAGCTTGTTTAACTTCTTTTTTCCAGCGACGATCAATGCTTTTTATATAATGTTCATACTTGTTATCCATTCTTATTTTAATTCCTTATTAAAATCTATTTTTAGTATAAAATATACTAGGGAAAGAGTATCTTAGAAAATATACTTAATATCTATACAGTTCAATTTCTTGATTTCGGTATGTTTTCTCTTATATAACAAAACTTGTAGGGGTCAACGGCCGTTGACCCCTACGGTTCGCTTGAATAAATTTTAAGCTAAAATAGTTACATAGAATGAGGGATTGTAATATGGAAACTCAAAAATCACCACAACCCAATAATAATACTATTCTTTCCTTAGAGGAAATTAGAGAACAATATCCCAATCAATGGGTATTAGTTGTTAACCCTGAGTTAGATGATAACTTAGAGATTATTCGAGGGGAAGTTATTGCTAATTGTCCCACTAAAGAGGAATTATATCAAAAACTTCACTTATCTAAAGATCGCTCTTCTGCTATCGAATATACAGGCACTTATGATGATAATCTTGTTTTAATATGACCTTTCAAAAACGATGTTCTCTTAAACGTTATGGAACTAATTTATTAAAAGTCAATGCAACAATAGGAAGCGCAAAACAAAGTATTAGGAAAAGTAGGTTTCGACGTATTTCTTTGTTAGTGGATACAGGCGCAAGCTTCACAATTATACCCAAATCTATTCTAGAAGATTTAGGCTACGATCTCAATAATCCCCTTCGTTATCAATCTATTATAACGGGTCAAGGTAAGACTCAACCCTTACCTATTATTCAACTATCATGGTTTAATAGTATGGGTCAATTGATTGAAAATTTTGAGGTCATTACTTATGATTTACCTAGACAGTTACAAGTTAGTGGAGTTTTAGGAATGGACTATTTACAGCGAAGAAAAGCTGTTATTTCTCTTCATAAAGCAGTGATTTATTTTGAAGATTCATGAGGGATTCGGAATGATACAATTACCATTAACTATTGTTATTCTTTGGTCAGATGAAGATCAATGTTATTTAGTCCATTTACCAGAGTTTCCTACCCAGACATTTCATACTCATGGAGACACTTATGAAGAAGCATTAAAAAATGCTCAAGAAGTCTTAGAATTACTCATAAAGGAGTATCAAGAAGATGGTAAAACTTTACCTCAACCTTTATCAGCTAATCAGGTAGTGACTGCTTGAATAAAGTTTAAGCTAAAATAATGATATCCAAACACAAAACCGTCACCATGAATATGACAAGAGCAGAAATTAAGGAAATAATTATGCAACTACCTATAGAAGAAATAAACCAACTAATTGACGACATACAAGAAACGATTGAAACAAAAGAATTAATGAAACTAGCAGAAACAGGGTTCCAAGAATGGAATGATCCAGAAGAGGATATTTATAATAATGAAACCTAAAATTAATGAAATTTGGTTAGTTTCTTTCCCATTTAGCAATTTACAAGCAACTAAACTTAGACCAGCTTTAGTCATTGCTATTCATCGAAAAGAAGCAATTATTTTAGGAATATTCTCAAAAATACCTGATGAAAATCTACGAGAGACTTGGGTATTAATTTCCGATGAAGATCCTGAATTTAAGCTAACTGGACTTAAGAAAACTTCCTTGATTAGAGCAGATAAGATAGCAACTGTCAATGAAACAGTATTTCAAAAAAAACTAGGTATTTTATCATCAAACTCTATCGAAAAAGTAAAATTTGCTCTTAGAAAGTCTCTTGATTTATTAGATTAAGTATACAGTAAAGAAGAAACTCAAACACTTAAAAACCTAATAGAAATCCTAGAATATTTAGAAAACACAAACTATCATTATCTTGAAAGAGTAACCTAAAGATAAATTAGTTGTTATTTTTAGTAGGGGTCAACGGCCGTTGACCCCTACGATATGATGGATAAACTAAACATTAATCAGGTAGCGATCGCCAATTAATAATTATTTACTCAATTCTCTTTTTCCACTGTTTAGGATCACGCTTAACGTGAAAACAAGCGATAACAAAAATTAGATCATCTTCAACAAGATAAAATAACCCATAAGGAAATCTAGATAATAACTTTCGTCTAACATTCTGATAAATAAGAGGATAAGCACAAGGATTTTTATGGAACTTAAACTATCATCAACCTTACGAATAAACTCAGAACCCAGTTGATTGACTTGTGTTTCATACCATTGATAAGCTTCCTCTAAATCTAATTCTGCTTCATCAGAAATCTTAACTTTATACATTCTTCTTTATAATTCTTTCCTTAACTTCTTCCCAAAATGACCCTTTATTTTCTATCTTTTGATAAGATTCTAATCGTCTATCTAATTCTTGTTTTTGAGAATCAGTTAAAGGAACTTGAGTATCATCAATAATAATACTATCCCAAACATCTGAGATCAACTCAAGTTTTTCGGGAATAGTCAGAGAAGAAATTTGTTCAGATAGTATTTTTTTCATGGACTCATTAAAATATATTTTCAATCCTCTTCTAGTTTAACAAAAAAAATATTATCAGGTAGCGATCTCAAAGAGATCCGCTTTGCCCTGTGCTGGATTAATTTTAAGCTAAAATAGTCATGTTGATATGAAAAAAGCAGAAATTACAGAAGAGGATATTTATAATATAGAATCACATCTCATTAATTAAGTATTGCTTCTGCTGTTAATTCTGCTTTTTCTAAATGGGGAACATGACCACATTTAGGAATCCAAATTAATTGACTATTCGGGATTAATTGTTTAAACTTATGAGCGTCTTTTGTGCCTAAAATTTTGTCATTTTCTCCCCAAATAATAACAGTTTCCTGTTTAATATTACTAATATCTTCCTTAAAAGAACCATAACCCCCAGTTTTTGTAAAAGAAATTAACCCTTGACTCCACCTCTCACAGTTCAGATGTAAAGCAGCACAAAGTTGAGCATCTTTACTGGCAAAACTCTTATCATAATAGGCCGATTCGCTAATCTTTTGTCTTACGGCAAGATTGCGTAAAAATGCCGTTGATAAATAGTCTAAGGGAGGAAACATAAATTTTCCTATTTTTGGGGGTGCAGCTAAACCAGCACTATCAATTAATACTAATTTTTTAACCGCATCTGGATAGGTTAAAGTAAAATCAATGGCCGTTGCACCCCCCATAGAAGCACCCACCAAAATAACAGGTTGCTCGATTAAATTTTTCCAAGTATAATATAGATGGGTTTTTATATTTTCAGCACTAAATAATAAGTCGCTATTTCTCTTAGTAAAGCCAAATCCTAATATGTCTATTGCCCAAGTTTGATGATGTTGCGATAAAATGGGCAAAAGACGACGAAATTCTAATAAGGAACTATCAAACCCATGAATTAGTAAAATGGGTGTATTTCCTTCCCCTTGACACACATAACTGGTGGTAATCGGCTGAGAAGATAGGGGAGTTACTATGTCCTCGAATTGAATGAGATTAACCAGATTAATCGATGTTTTTTCTGTTAGCTTCTGCGCTTCAAAAGGAAGGAAAACCATGGAAACTGTCTAGGGAGAAAATAACCTTGATGGATTATATCATATTAATCATTTTTCTCCCTAAAAATACCATAGGACATTTCTATCTCTAACCCGCTAGTCTTTCAATTTTACCGCTTTGTTTCCGTAAAATTCTCAAGGCACGACTATAAATTTGACGAGCCCTTTCGTGACTAATACCACATTGCTCACCGATGGCTTTATAACTGAGTTGTTTACCATCTCGTAAGCCAAAACGGAGAATAATCACTTCTTTTTGTCGAGGAGATAGATTCTCTAACATCCGATTAATTTGAGAAACTTTTTCTTGTTGTTTCACAAAATCACTGGGAGAAACACCCTCTTCATCTGGTAGTAATTGTCCTAACTCAGTGTGATTTTCATCGATAACAATGTTCAAACTCCGAGACTTAGTTTTGAAAGCTGCTTGCTGTAAAAATCGTAATTTATCAACAGTGATATCCATGTTTTCAGCAATCTCTTGCTGAGTTGGTTTTCTCCCCAATTTCAAGGTTAATTCTCGGATCGATTTCCGATATTTATTGAGGTTTTCGTTAATATGAATGGGTAAACGAATGGTACGACTTTGTTCTGCGATCGCTCGGGTTATTCCTTGTCGTATCCACCAATAGGCATAGGTAGAAAACTTATAACCCCGAGACGGATCAAATTTCTCTACCCCACGAATTAATCCTAGGCTTCCTTCTTGAATTAAGTCTAATAAAGACAGACCAGAATTGAGGTATTTCTTAGCGATGGACACCACCAGACGTAAATTAGCCTGGATCATTTTATCCCTCGCTCTTTGCCCCATGGCGACTATTTTTTCTTCTTCTTTGCTTAAATTTTCTTTTTCTAATAAAGGCAACATAGCCTGAATTTCTTCGGCTAGTTTAATTTCTTCAGCCCCAGACAGTAAGGGAGTTTTACCAATAGACTGAAGATAATGGCGGACGGTATCAACTTTTTTCTTGGTTGGCATTTTTAGTTAACTCTTAATTATCGGTTTTGACAGGTTATGGTGATGGAAATATACGCGGACAATTATTACCTAAATCTCAATCGCAATTTCTTCTTTTCTTAGCACAATGTCACTCAAGATTGATGGGACTTATCTATACTCTAATTGTAAAGGAAAATTAAATTTTTTGCAAGTTATTACCCTGTACTAACAGAAAAATTGTTATCATTAACGTCCCAACTAAATGATTAACTCGGAAAACAGCAAGAAAATGCTCACTCAGTAATCGGTCGCTTTTTCCACTAAAATAGAAATAAGGGATAACCTTTGATAGCTGAATGTGTGACTTTGAGTGAAACAATCATTAACCTCTCCTGAACTAAATATTCAAGACCTATTCCCCTTTCAACTTGACCCCTTTCAAGTCGAAGCGATCGCTGCGTTAAATCAAGGGAAATCAGTGGTCGTCTGCGCCCCCACCGGTTCAGGAAAGACAGTCATTGGAGAATTTGCCACCTATCGCGCCCTCCATCTGAGTCAACGGGTCTTTTACACCACCCCCCTAAAAGCCCTCTCAAATCAGAAGTTTCGAGACTTCCAAGAAAAATTCGCCACCACAGAAGCAGGGATTGAAGAAAACGTAGTCGGATTAATCACCGGGGATACTGTCATCAACCCCAACGCCTCAATTGTGATTATGACAACGGAAATTTTTCGCAATATGCTCTACGAAACCCCCATCGGTCAAGTGGGGACCTCCTTAGAAAACGTAGCGACGGTAATTTTAGACGAATGCCACTATATCAGTAATCGCGGACGGGGGACCGTGTGGGAAGAATCTATTATCTATTGCCCTCCCACCATTCAGTTAGTCGCCCTCTCGGCCACCATCGGCAACCCAGAAGAATTGACCGACTGGATCAATCAAGTGCGAAAAACAGCCCCCCACATTGATCCCGACCGAACCGCCATCAGCTTATGTGAACTGATTAACTCCGATTTTCGCCCCGTTCCCCTCCGGTTCTACTTCAGTCAAAAAAACGGACTCTATCCCCTCCTCAACCACCAACAAACCGCCCTTAACCCCCGTCTCAAACCCAAAGGCAACCGCAAAAAACGGAAACGGATTAAACGGAGTGATTGCCCCACCCCGATGATGGTAGTCGAACAACTGTACGAAAAAGACCTCTTACCAGGGATTTATGTCATCTTTAGTCGTCGAGAATGCGATCGCGCCGTACAAAAACTAGAAGGGGTGGTTTTAGTATCCTCCGAAGAGGCCCACGCCCTACAATATAACCTCCTCACCTTCTTTTTGGCCGAAAATCCCAACCTCCGAGAAACCCTACTCAAAGCGGTGGCCACAGAGAACCCCCCCTTATACGACCCCTTAAAGGATTTTCTTGACACCCTGTCCCCCCAGTCCGTTCTGTTTCCCTATTTAGCAGGGGATGAAGAAAGTAAAATTCATTTATTCGGCATTTTAGCCGACCTCTGCCAGTTAGTGCGAGGGGAACAACTCGAACCCTTAACTAGAGGCATCGCAGCCCACCACGCCGGGATTTTACCCCTGTGGAAAGAATTGGTCGAACAACTATTTGAAGTGGGTCTCGTTAAAGTGGTTTTCGCCACCGCTACCCTCTCAGCCGGCATCAATATGCCAGCGAGAACCACCGTAATCTCCGCGTTGTCCAAACGAACCGACACCGGACACAGTATGTTAACCCCCTCAGAATTCCTGCAAATCGCCGGTCGGGCAGGACGAAGAGGAATGGATGAGGTGGGCCACGTGGTGGCCATTCAAACCCCCTTTGAAGGGGCAACCGAAGCCGCCTATCTCGCCACCGCCGAGTCAGAACCCTTGAGGAGTTGTTTTACCCCCTCCTATGGCATGGTGTTAAACCTCCTACAAAAACACAGCATTCAAGAAGCCAAAGACCTCTTAGAGAGGAGTTTTGCTGAATATTTAGCCCAACTCAAGCTAGAACCCGAACAACAGGCGATCGCTAATTTAAGCACGGAATTAGCCAAACTCGACATCGAATTAGGGGGACTACAAGAAAAAGAGATTATCGAATATGAGAAATTAAACGCCCGTTTAAAAGAAGAAAAAAGACTGTTAAAGATTCTCGAAGATCAAGCAGAAGAAAAGCGCAAAAAAGAAATTTCAGGTCAACTCGGTCAATTAAATATTGGTGACTTAGTTTATTTAAAAGGCAAACGCTTAAGAACATCAAACCCTCAACTAGCTGTTATTGTAGCTATGGTGCCGGGATCAGGACAAAGTTATGATTTGCTTTGTCTAGGGGATAATAATTATTGGTATTTGGTGAAAAGAGGGGATATTGTCGACTTTTATGGGGCTTCTTTACCCCTGTCTCTCATTGATAATTTAAGCATACCGGATCTTAGAAGACTCTCCCTAGGAAGAGGCCCCAAAGGAGATGACACCGCCAAAGCAATTACCCAACAAATCAGCGATCGCGCCTTTGGGAGAATCACCCCTTCGGAAGTGGTAGAACAACAAAAACGCATCGATCACGTTGAAGGGTTATTAAACAATCATCCCTTAACCCGAAGTAAAGACTTTAAGCGGTTATTAAAGTCCCATCATCAACGGTTAGAATTACGAGAACAACTCCATAACCGACAAATTAAATTCCAAAAATTACAATCCAATCAGTCCTATTACTGGCAAGAATTTCTAAATTTAATCGAGATTTTACGAGAATTTGATGCCTTAGATCATTATACTCCCACCCCGTTAGGCCAAGCAGCCGCCACCATGCGCGGAGAAAACGAGTTATGGTTAGGATTAGTGTTTATGTCAGGGATTTTAAATCATTTAGAACCCCACCAACTCGCGGCTGCCGTTAGTGCGATTATTACCGAAACCCTACGGCCCGATACTTGGACTAATTACTTACCCTCTCCCGAAGTCTTAAGATTATTTCGAGAGTCTCCAGAACAAGGGGTGAGTATTGGAGAAATGCGCCGTTTATTGAACCAAACCCAACGACGTTATCAAATTACCATTCCCGTGTGGTTAGAATTAGAATTAATCGGATTGGTGGAACAATGGGCCCTAGGGGGAGACTGGCAAGAACTGTGTGAAAATACCAGTTTAGACGAAGGGGATTTAGTCCGTTTGCTAAGACGTACCATTGATCTACTCTGGCAAATTCCCCAAACCCCAGGGATTTCCAATTATTTAGCCGCCACAGCTAAAGAAGCGATCGCTTTATTGAAACGATTTCCTATTTAACTCATATCTTGCACCTTCGATAAACCCCTAACCCCCCCACACCCCCCTTTATAAGGGGGGCAGGGGGGGTAGGGGCAGGGGGGTAGAGAATAGGCAACAGGCAAGGGTTCTCCCTCTCACAAAAGGAGGAGTTAGAGGGGGTGCAAGATGTCAGTTTAACGATTTAACTTATTAGGAATTCCCTGACAACCCCCTGGAATGGTCTTACGACTTTCTTCTCCTCCCCAAGCACATAAATAATAATGTTGCTCTGGGGTCAAATTTTTCACCTCAGTTAAGTTACAATTTTCAATCACAACCCCTGTATAGGCACCGGTAATATAATCAGGAGGATGGGTTCTAGAGCGTGGACTAGCAGTTTCGGCCGGTCCGTAAAATAAACGACTGCTTTTGAGATCAGCTCCTTTGAGGTTAGCATCATACAAGACAGTACGGGATAAATTAGCTTTAACTAAATCACAACCGCTTAAATCGGCACGAACCATATTCGCTTCACTTAAATCAGTCCAGCGTAAATCTTGACCGGATAAATTAGCACCGGCTAACATTACCCCTAAATCAATCACTCGTACTCCATAAGCCCGATCTTCAGCATAACCCCCAACTCCGTCTAACATGGGTCTTCCTAAACGACTATCACGCATCAACGGCGTTAATAATCGTGATTGAGAGAGAAACCGTAAAATTTTAGCTTTTCCGATGCCATCAACACTGCTGAGAATGGCTGCTGTGCGTCCTTCGGCAATGGAACGTTCTTGGGGCCAATCTTCTAGCATTCCTTCGCCGTCTAACACTAAATCGGAAATCCCTTGAAAATAGGTGTCAATGGTTTGCTGTTGGGTAATTCGGTTTTGCTGTAGGGTTAAGTCTTTGGAGATGACGTATTGGGCCCAGGCCACATACACGGCGAGAATCGCGATCATAATCTGCCCTAAGGCTCCTACCCATTCGGCCCAGGACCCAAATTCATCATATTTAAACTGATTGAGCCAATTACCAATGGTTTGATAAACGCCCACATAATAGAAAATACCTGCTAAGGAGAGGGCAAATACCGTAAAGCCGGTTAAGGTTTCCCTCTCTTCGGGGGTGAGATATCGTAAAAACCAATTTTTTAGAGAGGGGAGGATGACTCTTAAAGAGAGGATTAGAGCAACCATGGCACTGGTTAATCCAACCCAAGGTAATTGTAAGAGTAGTCCTATCCCCATAACACCAATAGTGGTTAAGAGTAACCAAGGATTAGAGGATTTTACTTCTTGGAGATATAACGGTTTGGGTGATGGCGGTGACACCAAATTGAGAGACGATGCTGGGGTCGTTGTCGGATTGGATGTGGGTGAGGAGTTAATCTCTTCTTTGCCATTAGCTTCTGAAGATGAAACAGAAGAAGACTCAGGAGGGATTGTCATATTACGTTGTCTATATTTAAGGTTGGCTGTTTTGATTTTATCTTTGAATGATCTCAATAGAATTGAGACACACTGACCCCAACTAAATTAAATGTTATCGGCTAGGTGTTTGCACTTAACCTAAACGAGCAACGACTTTACCCCAGTCTTGCCAAATCTCACCAATAATTTGCAATTCTTGAAAACTTAAGGTTTTAGCCGCTTGTTCTGCTTTATGCTCAGACACACCCGCTTTAACCAGTTGTTGTTGATAAGATTTTTGAAGTTGCTCACAAGTCATTGCTCTGTCCTCTTATATTTATTGACAATGGTTATTGACTATCAGTTTAAAGGGCTTATGTAAACTTTCATGTAAGCGTTCATGTATAAGTTAGTATTACTTGGAAAATAACACCACTCATGGTTTAGCTGTAATTCCAACTATAGTGCTACGCACTGGGGAATGGGGAATAGGCAATGGGCAATGGTAGGCTGTCAAAGGGTTTCAGAATTGGGAAATGTCCTAACCATAATGCGTAGTGCTATACTCCTACTTTTCCCAGGTATTGCTAAATTGTTAATATTTATTTACAATACTTTACATAAAGAACTATCTTCTGCTAAGTCCCATGAAAAGCAATAACCAAAACGAAGGAAAATTTGGCTTCACAAGCTATGCCGAAAACTGGAATGGCCGTCTAGCAATGATTGGCTTTCTTTCGGCGTTAATTGTGGAATTAGTGACCGGTCAAGGCGTCTTACACTTTTGGGGTTTACTTTAACAACAATACCCTCAATCTTTGTCAATCTCATTAGTTTAGCTGGACTTTTTAAGATCCAGTTTTTTTTAATTCTTATTGCCTTGAAGATGCTTTGGCCAGAGAAGCGATGGTAAGGGCTAGTATTTTAGGCTCAATGGGTTTAGCAATATGTTTTTGAAAACCACTTAAAAACGCTTGTTGATAATCTTCGTGTCCGGCATGAGCCGTAACAGCGATCGCAGGAATAATCTTTCCTCGTTCACAAGGTAAGCGTCTAATCTCTTGAAGAAGGGTATAACCATCAACATCGGGCAAACTAATATCACAAATTAATACATCAGGCTGAAAATGATCAAAATTACTCAAAAACTCAGCTGCCGAGCTAACCACCTTCATTTTTGCTCCATAGACAGTTAATAACGTTTCTAACATCTCCCGAGTATCCTGACTATCATCTACAGCCAAAACCTTGATCCCCGTCAGATTAATTTCTTCTGATGATAAGTAATCACTCAAGTCAACGATCGCACTACTCTTTAACAAAGGTAGGGTAATGAGAAAAGTGGCACCTTTGCCTTCTCCTAAGCTATCAGCAACAATGGTACCACCGTGGGCATCTACTAAATATTTAACAATGGATAACCCTAAACCCAGTCCTCCATAATGACGAGTGATCGAAACATCTTCTTGACGAAAAGATTCAAAGATATGGGGAAGAAACCCTCGATCAATGCCTTTTCCTGTATCGGTTACTGTAATTTGGACTTGCTGATCAATTCGTTCAAGATTAATCATCACCTTTCCCCCTTCTGGGGTAAATTTGATAGCATTGGAGAGTAAATTCCAAATAATCTGCTGAACTCGTGCCGGGTCTCCCTTGATATGGCAATTATTGCTTAAATTGACTTGTAGCCAAATATTTTTTCTTTCAGCGGCCATTCTTACCACTTCTATAGCTGCTTTAATGGTAGATGATAGATCCACTGGAGTCATATTCAGGGTAATCTTACCCCGTAGGATTTTAGCCATATCCAGCAGATCATCAATTAACTGAGTTTGTAATTTGACATTACGCTCAATAACAGCAAGTCCTTCTTCTACCTGTTGTTCGTCTAATTTTTGAGTTTGTAGCAATTGAGTCCAACCCAAAATAGGATTGAGGGGAGAACGCAATTCGTGGGATAAGATAGACAGAAATTCATCTTTAATGCGATTCGCTCGCTCTGCTTTTTCTCGTACGGTGCGTTCTTGTTCTAAGAGTTGAAGACGCTGTTGTTCAAGTTGCTTAGCGTTTTCAATATCCGTGGCGGTTCCAAACCATTTGATAATTTGTCCCCGATTATTTTTTAAAGGGACAGCTTGATGTAAGTGCCAACGATAAACACCATCGTTTCGACGCATTCTGCCTTCTGCTTGATAATTAGTCGCGTTTTCCTGAGCGATTGCCCATTTTTGTGTCAGTGTGCTTATATCTTCAGGATGAACCACCGTCTCCCAGCCTTGGGTTTGCACCTGTACGAGAGTTAGTCCGGTAAACTCAGACCAGCGTTGGTTAACATCCATTACTTTACCGTGACTGTTGGCTGTCCAGACCAACTGAGGAATGGATTCTACTAAATATCGATAGCGTTCTTCACTATTCCGTAGTTCAGCGATCGCTTGTTCTCGTTGCAATTCAGCAGCGGTTTTTCCGGCAAAAATTTCCAATAATGCTTCAGGACTCAAAGATTCATCGAGAGGCTGATCATGAAGAATATTTAAAATGCCAAGCACTTCTCCTTGAGCATTTTTCAGGGGTGTACCCAAATAACTCTCAATTCCCAATTCTTGCAGTAAGGTGTCGTCAGGAAAAAAATTACTAACTTGGCGGCGATACAAGCAAGTTCCTTGTTTAATTACTTGTTCACAGGGAGTGCCACTGAGATCGTACTCTATATTGTCACTGAGTTGGCCATTCACCCAGGCAGCAAGGGTTTTGATGCGAGGAGGATGATTAGGCAGTAGTTGTCCGACATAAGCATAACGAACCTCAAATAACTCAGCGACAACCCGCACGACGGTTTCAAAAAAGGCCGGCCCTGTAATTCTTGAATATTCTACTAACTTATAGAGAGCCATTTCCATCCGCTTGCGATCGCTCATATCCACATAAACCCCGACACTTCCCCTTGGTTTACCTAATTCATCAAACAGGGGGATCGCATGACCATATAAATTAAATACCTTCTTATCTTTTCTAACAATTTCAATTTCGATATCCCTCAGTTCTACCCCATGTTTAGAAACGTACCTTTGGGGAAGATTTTCACCTGTTAATTTCTGTCCATTTTGATACACTGTAAACGGTGGATCAGCCTGTTCTGATAGCATAACAGCGGAGGCATTGGCATTTTTAGGCATTTTTAGCAGATGAGAAAAAGCTGGGTTTAGCCTGACCACACGACAATCTATATCTTCTGCAATAGCAATATTAATGGGAATCGCATCAAACAAGGTTTGTAGTTCATTAACACGACGTTGTAAAGTTTGGTTTAAATCTTTTATTTCTGTTTCTGTTACTTGCAGTTTTTCAAAGTTTTTGCGAATTTTTTCTTGAGCGCTTCGCAAATTCCCAATTAAATGACTAATTAATATTCCTTCGCTGACAAAAAGTATAATCCTCAGACCGGCTCCTATGTCTCTTATCTTCCATTCATACTGCGGAAGCAAAAAGTAGTAACTCGTCAACATTGCCGACAAAAGAGTGGCTAAAATGCCTGGTTCTCGTCCACCATAGAAAGCACTAATAGCGATCGCTCCAAAAAAGAGTAACAAAGACGCTTGAGCTAAGTTGAAAAATGGATCAAGTGCTAACAGGAATACGAAAGCCATTAACACCAAAGTAATTGCCACTCCATAGTTTTTCCAATATGGCTTTAGTTTAATTTTCCTCATCTTAGCCCATGAAATTTTGTATTTATCTGACTCATCTGGTTAATTCTTATCTACCTTTTTTGTCGTAATCAGCACAGTTTATCAGTTTTAAGGAATGCCGTAACAGGAAAAGATGTAGAAAAAACGACAATTTATATTTTAAACCCGAAAGAGTCACCTCATTAGTCTGAGAAACGCAAGACAAGATATAATATTATTTACTTTGACATAAACTTTATCCTAACCTACAAGGTTATTAGTTTCTATCTTCCTTTTGATAGATATGTAAAATCAATTTCACAATCTTATTGATAAGTTATCTTTTTATGGGTAACGGACAACAGAGAATAAAAGGTAACAAAAATTATCATTGAGACCTGAAAGAGTTGCTGGTTTTGAAATACTAAACCAAACAGTGAAGACTCTATTTTCTTCACTGTTTTTATGTGTTTTTTTATTTTTTGTCTTCTCCAGCAAATGTGTTCTTGAGATCACTCGCCAATTCATCTAAGTCAAGTTTTTTGGCTGCATTTTCCCGTTCGCCTCTTTCACTTGCTTCTTCTGATCGTTTCGCTTGCGCTTCGCGCCTTCTTTCCTTCGCTGCTTCATAGTCTATTGGGTCGGTTGATATTTCCTTTTGAATAGTGGTTGCATCACGCTCTAAAACATCTGCAAAGGCATAATTGTAATTTTCTCCTCCCCAAACTATGCTCAAAAGCAAGATCACTGAAAGCAAAAAAGCAGTTAAAACACGGTAGGCTTTTTTGATAAAAAATTGAAACAATAGAGACATTTTTCCCTCTAAAAGTTAATGAGTAATTTAACTATCTATCAAACTAGATTGCGATAGTTTATATCATCTACCTTTAGATTGAATTTTGGTAGTTATACTGACATCTTGCCCCAGTACAAGAAAACTCACCATCAAAATTTAGACAGTCCATTTAAGTTAATATTGTTTTATCGATTAAATTTCCCTGATCATCAAAATCATAAATAATGGGGACTCCGGTGGCTAATTCTAACCCTGGAACTTCATCTGGTTTTAAGTTGTCTAATTCCATAATCATGGCCCTTAAAGAGTTCCCGTGAGCCGCTACTAAAACGTTTCTCCCTCGCTTAATAGGATCTAAAATGGCTGTTTGAAAATAAGGAACCCCTCGATTTTTAGTATCTTCTAAACTTTCTCCCCCAGGAGGACGACAAGAGTAGGAACGTCGCCACTCGTGAACTTTTTCTTCACCAAACTTTTTGGCAGTTTCTGCTTTATTTAAACCTTGTAAATCGCCATAATAACGTTCATCTAATGCTTGGGAAGTAAAAATCGGTAATTCTTGATAAAAATTCCCTGCATATTTATCCCAACCGTGCCAATCGGGATCATCAGAATCATGTTGAATAACGGGTATTTTTCCGCCACAAATTTCGTCGCACTCTGTTAAACAAACGATAGCCGTTTCAATACTTCTAATCAGTAAACTGGTAAAACAAACATCAATTTTGTACCCTTGGTCTCGCAATTTACAAGAGGCAACCGTTGCTTCTGCGCGGCCCCTTTCACTCAAGGGAACATCTACCCATCCCGTAAATTTATTAGCAGCATTCCAAAGACTTTGTCCGTGACGTAATAAAATTAGTTTTGCCATAATAATGACTCCATAAATAGAATGAATCGTAACAGTGTTCACAAACAGGATAAGGATGAGTCATGGGAACTCATAGGATTGATTGTTCGTCATTGAGAGAAAATAACCTCTAGCTTAACTGTGCCATGTAAATTTTTAGCCTTTGTCAACCTTGTCATAAAAGGATATAAGTTCGCTATTCATCGGATACAGACTTCTTAACAAGAATATCGGCTCCCGATGAACTTCACAACTACCATAAGTAAGGTTATAGGGAAATTCCTAATTAATTGACGGTGTCAATGGTTACTATGGTTTTAGTCGATGGGTTGCTGGTTTTAGGTTTAATATTGAATAAATTAATCTTTTATAGAAGTTAATCAAAGTAATACCAATAACCATAACCATTTAAGGTTAAATAGGGTTAAAGCTTTTTCAAAATCTAGGTGCTATCATATGATGATACTTACCATTAATGAAATCTCCTAACAGTATGAAGCTAAAACTGAAACAATATTCTTGGGATGGACTCAATAATACTGTCATTATCTTTATTATTATTTTATGTTTATTTATTGCTTTAACCGTCGCTGTTGTTTCAGGAAGTCTTGATGGTTGGGATATGGCTTTTTTAGAGTGGGTTCGTCACTTTCATCATCCTAGTTTAATGATTTTAGCTAGGGGGTCCTACTTTTTAGGAGAGGCAGAAGTTGCTGTCTTTATTGTTATTGCTGCACTGGGTTTTTTAGGTTGGAAACGGTATTGGAAAGAAGCCCAAGTTTTAGCCATATCGGCTATGGGTGTTTTAATATTAATTGATCAAATTTTAAAGCCTTGGTTTGGCCGGATTCGTCCTGCACCTGGATTAATTGATGTTCATGGAAAAAGTTATCCTAGTGGCCATGTTTCAGGTAATTTAATGTTATATTTATATCTTTCCTATTTAGTGGCCTTTCACTTTCCAAAATGGGGGATTTTCTTGTACATTATATCTACCATTTTAGTCGCTCTAATGGGTTGGGCTAGTATCTATTTAAACATTCATTGGTTGACTGATTTAGCTGGAGGTGCTTGTATTGCTTATTTAGGGTTTCTTTTTTCGATTACTCTCCTAAAATCAATTAGTAAAAAATATCGCAATTTTTAAACCTAAAATGAATAAAGTTATTATACAAAATAAGAAAAATCAGATAGTTAGGGCTTGGAAAAAAGATCCTAAAGCTCTCTGGATGTTTTCAGGTTTGTGGCTATTTATTATTAGCTTGATTGCTTTTATGGCTAACTTGGGAAGCATTGGGTTAATGGATAAAACAGAACCCATGTTTGTTGAAGCTGCCCGTCAAATGGTGATAACAGGAGACTGGGTTACTCCCTATTGGAATGGAGAAACTCGTTTTGATAAACCGCCCTTAACTTATTGGTTAGTCGGATTTTCCTTTCAATTATTTGGTATTAATGAATGGGGGGCAAGAATTCCCTCGGCTTTAGCTGCGATCGCTGTGGTTATTTTGGGTTTCTATACCCTGAAAAAGTTTGGGTTTTCACGGGCAAAAGAAACAACTAAAACCCCAACCAAACTCTGGTTTTCTGCTTGGATAGGAGCAGCAATTATTGCTTTAAATCCATTTTGGATCGCTTGGGGAAGAACGGGGGTTTCTGATATGTTTCTCTCGAGCGGTATTGCTTTAGCGTTATTATCTTTTTTCTTGGGATACGGCTACTCTGAAACAAATTCTAAGTCTTATTTTGGCCTATCAATTTCACGGTGGTGGTACATTGGTTATTGGGTTTTTATGGCCTTAGGGGTACTGGCTAAAGGGCCTGTAGCTTTGG
>NZ_PRLH01000025.1 GCF_003013815.1 Cyanothece sp. BG0011
CCTGGGAAAAAGCAGGAAGTAAGGGTTATCATCGCTTTGGAACCCATCGCCGTTATTGCGCCTTTGATGGACCTTTTGACCGCTTTATTTATATGGATGCGGATACTATTTTAATGAGTCCTCTAGACTTTATTTTTGCTAAATTAGAGAATAATGATTGCATTGTTTATGATTTTCAACATAAAGATTTAACCCATGTCTATGATATTAATTCAAAGAAGTTAACGGAAGTGTTTTCACAAAAAAGATTGAAAGAAGAAATTTTTTGTTCAGGATTTTACGGCTCAAAAAAAGACTTATTTTCTGAAGAAAAAAGAAACGAGTTAATTAACAATTTAGAAAAAGGAGAAGCAGAAATATTATATTGTATGGCCCCGGATCAAACGGTTATTAATTATATGATGATGCGTCATAATTGTTCTATTTACAATTTAGCGTTAAACTTACCCCAAGAAGAAAAGACAGGATGTTGTGTCACCTCTTCTCATTTTGAAAACAAAGATAATATTCTTTACGATAAAGGAAATCGTTTAACTTACCTTCATTATATTGGTATTTCCTCGCAGATTTTTAGAAAGGTTTGTGAAGGAGAAAATATTGATTTTCCTTATCGAGATATTTTCTTATACTATCGTTACTATAATAACCCAGAAAAATTACCTAAATTTAACCAGAAAGCGGTATATTATCAACAAAAGCCTAACCTAAAACAAAAAATTCTTAAAAAATTAGGACTCAAATAATAGAGGAAAAATTATGACCCGTGGGATTTATATTACTGCTAATGATAAAGTAATTGAACAAGCGATCACCTTATTAAAAAGTATCCGTTTTTTATGATCAAGAAACCCCCGTGGTTTTGATTCCCTATGATGATAATTATCAAGTTATTGCTAAGAAATTAAATGAAGATTTTGGAGTTACTGTCTATCCTGACTTAGCTTTTATTGAAAGATTATCAATTAAATTACAAAGTATTTTTGGAGAAGATTTTTTTGCCCGTCCTAATCAATTTAGAAAACAAGCTTGTTGGTTTGGTGAATTTGACGAATTTCTTTATATCGATACGGATATTGTTGTCTTTAAAAAAATAGTCGATGATTTAAACTATTTTACAGATTATGATTTTATTTGTTATGATTATCAACATAAAGCAGGAATTCGTAATGTCTTTTCTCAAAAAGTAATTGAAGATCAAGTCTTTAGTGAAAGTGAACTTAGGGATATGTTTAATGGTGGGTTTTGGGCATCAAAAAAAGGGTTAATGTCCGAAGAGAAAATTTATCAAATTTTTGAAGAATGCGCAGAAAATATTGACTATTTCGACTTTACCTATAAAACTTCCGACCAACCCATTATTAATTATATGATTTTAAAGAACGTCGAAAAACGATTTAATTTAGCCCATGAACCCGATAAAAATCCTGGAAACTGGGCAGGAACTGGTCATTTTCAACAAGAAGGTTATCAACTCATTGATCCAAGTAATAATCAACCCCTTCATTATTTACATTGGGCAGGGATTAAAATTAAACCAGGGTGTCCTTATTGGGATATTTGGAAACACTATCGTTATTTAGGAGAAACGCCACCAGATGATGCAGAATTAATCAAGTCAGAAAGAGGAATCAAAACACAAATATGGCAACAAGTCAAGAAGATTTTAAAGAAAAAATAACCTATAATTTAAACAATAATAATTTTTTTTGTAGCAGATAGTTGAATCATGGCCAGAGATTTACGGGGATTTATTAAACAATTAGAAGAACGGGGACAACTGCGACGAATCAGCAGCTTAGTCGATCCTGATTTAGAAATAGCAGAAATCTCCAATCGGATGTTACAAGCAGGAGGACCAGGGTTAATCTTTGAAAATGTCAAAGGGGCTAAGTTTCCTGTTGCCATTAACTTAATGGGAACCGTAGAAAGAATCTGTTGGGCGATGAATATGGAACACCCCCAAGAGTTAGAAACCTTGGGGGAAAAACTCGCTATGTTACAACAACCCAAACCCCCAAAAAAAGTTTCTCAAGCCATTGATTTTGGTAAGGTTTTATTCGATGTTGTTAAGGCAAAACCGGGTAAAAGTTTCCTTCCCCCCTGTCAACAAGTGGTCATTGAAGGGGATGACGTGGATCTCAATACCTTACCCCTCATTCGTCCTTATCCTAAAGATGCAGGGAAAATTATCACCCTAGGACTGGTCATAACCAAAGACTGTGAAACCGGAACCCCTAACGTGGGAGTGTATCGCCTCCAGTTGCAGTCAAAAAACACTATGACAGTTCACTGGTTATCCGTTAGAGGTGGGGCCAGACACCTGAGAAAAGCAGCGGAAAATGGCAAAAAACTAGAAATTGCCATCGCCTTAGGGGTTGATCCCTTGATTATTATGGCGGCAGCCACCCCCATTCCCGTAGACCTCTCAGAATGGTTATTTGCCGGGTTATATGGGGGTTCAGGGGTATCCTTGACTAAGTGTAAAACCTTAGATTTAGACGTACCGGCTGACGCAGAATTTATCTTAGAAGGAACTATTACCCCTGGAGAAGTATTACCCGACGGACCCTTTGGGGACCACATGGGTTATTATGGCGGTTTGGAAGACTCCCCCTTGATCCACTTCCACTGCATGACCCATCGTAACGATCCCATCTATTTAACCACCTTTAGTGGTCGTCCTCCTAAAGAAGAAGCCATGATGGCGATCGCTTTAAATCGCATTTACACCCCCATTTTAAGGCAGCAAGTCTCAGAAATTACCGACTTTTTCCTACCCATGGAAGCCTTAAGTTACAAAGCTGCTATCATATCCATTGATAAAGCCTATCCTGGACAAGCCAAACGGGCAGCCTTAGCCTTTTGGAGTGCCTTACCTCAATTTACTTATACCAAATTTGTCATTGTGGTGGACAAAGATATTAATATTCGGGACCCCAGGCAGGTGGTTTGGGCGATTAGTTCTAAAGTTGACCCCTCTAGAGATGTTTTCATCTTACCGGAAACTCCTTTTGATACCTTAGACTTCGCCAGTGAGAAAATCGGGTTAGGAGGAAGAATGGGCATAGATGCAACTACTAAAATGTATCCTGAAACCGATCACGAATGGGGAGAACCCTTAGAGTCCGATCCCAATGTTGCTGCGATGGTGGATCGTCGTTGGGTTGAATATGGGTTAGGGGATATTGTCTTAACCGAAGTCAATGCCAATCTATTTGGTTATGATATTTCTTGATAACCCTGTAGGGTGGGCAAAGGAGAAACTTATGCAAAGGGATTATAAGTTCTTAACACTCTTGCCCACCCTACCCATTAAGGCTATTCAGCCGCTACAGGGTACACACTGACCTTTCGACGACTTTTCGTTTTATACTCAAACGTAACGATCCCATCAATTAAAGAGAAGAGGGTATCATCTTTACCCCGTCCCACGTTATTGCCTGGGTGAACTTTGGTTCCCCGTTGACGAATGAGAATACTGCCGGCAGTAACTTCTTGCCCCCCGTAACGTTTAACTCCTAGTCGCTGGGACCGGGAGTCTCTTCCGTTTCTGGTACTTCCTGTTCCTTTCTTGTGAGCCATAATTGCTTATCTCTGTGGTAATAATATGTCTATTGTAGGATTATTCTTCGGTGTCTGAGGTGGTCTCTGCAATAACAGATCCATTAACACTAATAGAATTAATCATTAAACGACTTAATTCTTGACGATGACCCCGTTTTTTACGAGTTTTCTTTTTAGGACGCATTTTATAAACAATTACTTTCCGTCCCCGTCTTTCTTCGAGAACCGTTCCTTGTACGGTGGCCCCTTCAATATAAGGCTGTCCGATGGTGATTTCATCGTCATTGTTAATCAATAAGACTTTATCGATCACATAGGAACCATCTTCGTTGGCTGTGAGACGATTGAGATCATAAAAACGGCCAGGTTCAACACGAAGTTGAGTTCCCCCTGCCTCAATAATAGCGTAGCTCATAATTTTGTCCTTGTTTTTGTTGCCGTACAGGTAGCCCAAAGTCTAAACCTTTGATGATTATGCTTTGTGCTTTTAGGAATGTCATAACCTGATCCGAGCATCGAATCAGACACACAATCTATGATTATAAAACGTTGTAACTCACTCTGTCAAACTAATGATCATCCCCAAAATCAATAAAGACCATACCTGTTTTCTTATCGGTTAACCATTTCTTGTACTTTTCGTAAATTTCAACCCCTGGAATCGCTTCTTTAAACTCTTTGGGTTGTTTATATTCACTGGGGGGATGTTCTTGACGAATACCAATGACAGCTTGATAGGGTTTATACCATTTTTTCATCACTTTGATTAACTCATCAAACTTCAGGTGAGAAATACCGTGTCGATTGGCTAAAGCAATAAATTGAATCATTAACCCATAGGTTTCTGGGGTACTTTGTCGTTCCGAGAGTCCAATAATAGCCTGCAATTTTTCAAATAGACCATAATTGACCCTAACCAAAGCAACCAAACCTTTGAAGTCTAATAAGTCTCGTTTCCCTAAACTTTGAATTAATTCAGAGATAACCCGCAAAATAGAATAGTCAGCCAGTTCATAAGTTTTGAAAAGGGACAATAATTTTAAACCCAGTTCATTATCGGATAATTGATCGAGATATTTAGCATAGTTTTGTAGGGCTGTTCTTCCTTCTTCTGTTTTAATTTGAGGGAGAAGATCGGCTAATCTCATGTGAACCTGTTCTCGGAAGGCGGCTTTATTCTCATGGTCTGATAATAAACTTTCGACGAACTCATAAAACTCTTGTTGTTTGGTTCCACGATAGCGTAACTCTGCTTGGTCAATGGAGATAAAACAGTCTTTCGCATCAATGGCAACTTTCAACAGTTGTAAACTCTCATACAGTCCCTGATACTCATTAATTCCCTTACGCAGTAGATACTGCATCTTAACAAAAATCAAAAATTCTTCTTGTCCAAACTTTTCATTGTCAATGGCTTCGGCTGTTTTTGCAAACACTTTAAGATCGGTCATCTCCCGATTATGCAAAAATAGCGCACTTTCTGAGACTTCTTGTTTACTGAACTTTCCCAGCAAGTCCTCCACAAGACTATCTTCGCCGATGACGGAACGATTCCACCAAGGAACGTCCTTATGGGAGTCTGAAGAGAGAGAAGTAATAGCAGTATCAGTCTTTTTATTCATCAGGGTTTCTCCTCTGGAGTCACAGATTACGCATCAGTTAGGATTCATTATCAGTAGACTGAAATGGCCATTAAGGCACTTGATAAAATCAAAGGACATAATTGCTCAGATTACACCGAATATGGCCAGGGTTTAGACTACAGTTCTATGGTTCCCATAAATTCTGATGGAAGTAACATTTTTTACCAAACTTATGATCAGTGATGTTTTTAAGTCTATTTCTTTGCCTTTTGAAAGTGATGACAAATATGAATAAGCTATCAGTCCTTATCAGTTTTAAGTGGATGTTAACGGTGATTTGTTCAGTCTTGATTGATGACGAACCCTTTTTTATTTTTCCTCCCTTAAAACAATTCGCCAACTGAGATAACTATGAATCTTCTACGGAAATTATTTTAATAATCTGTTAAGGTGTACTTAAATCTACTGACCTTTAAAATAGCCTAATGAATCAACTTCCATCTCTTCCTGTTATTAGTGTCGAAGAAGTGGCTCAACGATTAGCCCAAGATGATGATCAGTTACAATTAATTGATGTTAGAGAACCCGAAGAAGTGGCGATCGCCTCGATTGAAGGGTTTGAAGTGTTATCCTTAAGTAAATTTGAACAATGGTCCCCTGAGATTGACCAGCGTTTTGATCCTCATAAAGAAACCTTTGTGCTGTGTCATCACGGAATGCGATCGGCACAAATGTGTCTTTGGTTACTTAACAACGGCTTTACAAATGTTAAAAATATATCGGGAGGAATTGCTGCTTACGCTGCCAGAGTCGATGGCAATATTCCTCAATATTAATGACTCAAAACTGCTTTAATATTAACAACCATTTTATCAAGTCTTAGATTGACCGCTTAGAGCATTATGAACGTTACCACTTTATTAAATCAACGTCATCAAGACATTTTACGGGCCACCGTACAACATTATATCGCTACGGCTGAACCGGTTGGCTCAAAAACGTTAGTGACAGAATACGATTTTAGTGTTAGTTCTGCGACTATTCGTAATACGTTAGGAAAATTAGAAAAAGCTGGTTTTTTGTATCAACCCCATACTTCAGCCGGTCGTATTCCTTCGGATTTTGGTTATCGTATTTATGTCGATAATTTAATGACACCTAACCAAAAAAGAGCGAAACAAATTAAACAAAATTTAAGTCAAAAACTCCAACAAAAAAACTATAATTTTGAAACCGCTTTACAAAGAGCAACCCAAATTTTAGCGAACTTAAGTGGTTATATTGCTTTAATTACTTTACCTCAAACATCTCCTAATCAATTACGTCATCTTCAACTGATACCCGTCTCCTCAAAACAAGCCATGTTATTGGTTGTTACTGATAGTTATCAAACCCAGTCAATTGTTGTTGATATTCCTGCTTCTTTAGGGAGAGATAATGAAGAAGATCAAGAGTGGTTAGAGGAAGAATTAAACATTCTTTCTAATTTCCTAAACAGTCAATTAAAAGGTAAATCTTTATTAGAATTGAATCAGTTAGATTGGAAAAAAATCGATCAAGATTTCATTAACTATGCGGATTTTTTAAAAAGTTTACTCAAACAACTACAAACTTATTTAAAAACATCTATTTCTACGCAAATAATGATTCATGGGGTTTCAGAAGTATTGAGACAACCTGAATTTTCTCAATTACAACAGGTTCAAATGTTACTCCATTTATTAGAAGAAGAACAAGAGAAACTATTACCTTTAATTTTAGATAGTCCTGAGTATGAATTGTCAAGTCGAAAAGTTACCCTTAAAATTGGCACAGAAAACCCTTTAGAGTCCATGCGTCCCTGTAGCTTAATTTCTGCCACTTATTGTCAAGGGAATATTCCTGTGGGAAGTGTGGGATTAATTGGACCGACTCGAATGTTATATGAAAATACCATCCCTTTAGTTGAGTCAACGGCTGACTATTTATCAGAAGCTTTAGCGGCCATCAATTGAGACTAAAATAACATAAAATTGTAACAAAAATAATCATCCTGCTCTAAACTTGTCAGGGTTTCCCTTATGCTGTTATATTAAAATACTCATGAGTTGAAATCGAGGTCAACCCTTGCAAAAACTACTAAATATTGCCAAAATCATCGATACTATCAACGAATGGATAGGAAGGTTAACTTATTGGTTAGTTCTCCTCATGGTTTTTGTAGGGGTTTGGAATGTAATTGGGCGATACTTAGGGAGATTGATTGGACAGAATTTAACGTCTAATGCCTTAATCGAAGTGCAATGGTATTTGTTTGATCTGGTCTTTCTTTTAGGGGCTGCTTATACTCTTAAACATGATGAACACGTTAGAGTTGATCTTTTTTATAAAGATTGGCCACCAAAACGGAAAGCATTAGCTAATTTTATCGGCGTTTTTATCTTTTTAATCCCCTTTTGTTTAATGATCATTTATTATTCTTGGGGGAATATTATTAATTCTTGGAAGATTTTAGAAATGTCTTCTGATCCGGGGGGACTTCCCCGTTATCCCATTAAGTCCATGATTATCGTAAGTTACATCTTACTGATTTTTCAAGGACTAGCTGAAGCGGTTAAAAATTGGGCCATCTTTACCGATCGCTTATCCCCCCAGGAGGAACACCATGACCTTAACCTATGATTGGTTAGGCCCTTTAATGTTTGTTGGGGCGTTAATTTTACTCTCTTTTGGCTATCCGGTTGCCTTCTCTCTGGGCGGCGTTTCCATTATTTTTGCCCTTATTGGCGTAATGTTAGGGGCATTTGATCCCGTCTTTTTAAGTGCGTTACCGAGTCGAATTTTCGGTATTATGGGAAACTATACCCTCCTAGCGATTCCCTATTTTATCTTTTTGGGATCGATGCTGGAAAAGACCGGTATTGCCGAAAAATTATTACTGACAATGGGCATTTTATTCGGTAGGTTGCGCGGTGGCCTTGCCTTAGCGGTGGTTATTGTAGGGGCTTTATTAGCAGCCACCACGGGAGTGGTAGCAGCAACAGTAGTGGCTATGGGCTTAATTTCTCTACCGATTATGTTGCGCTATGGGTATAACAAAGAATTGGCATCAGGGGCGATCGTTGCATCAGGGACCTTGGGGCAATTAATCCCTCCGAGTATTGTTTTAGTGGTATTAGCGGATCAATTAGGTATTCCTGTGGGGAGTTTATTTATTGGCTCGATTATTCCAGGATTAATGATGGCCAGTGCCTTCGCTATTCATGTGATTGTTGTTTCTTTAATTCGCCCAGATGTGGCTCCTGCTTTGCCTCCAGAAGAACGAAATATTAGTAAGACAGCATTAGTTAAACAAGTAACTCAAGCCATGCTTCCCCCATTATTATTAATTTTATTAGTGTTGGGAAGTATCTTTTTTGGTGTTGCAACTCCCACCGAAGCAGGTGCAGTGGGTGCATTAGGAACCATGATTTTAGCTGCTTTGAATAAGGAATTAAATTGGGTAACGTTAAAACAAGTTTGTGATGCTACGTTACGTATTAGCACCATGGTGATCTTTATTCTCTTCGGGTCAACTGCTTTTAGTTTAGTTTTTCGGGGAGTTGATGGCGATCGTTTTATGTTGGAAATTTTAACAACTTTACCAGGGGGACAATATGGGTTTCTGGCTGTCAGTATGTTGACTGTGTTTATTTTAGGCTTTTTTATCGACTTCTTTGAAATTGCTTTTATTGTGATCCCTATTTTTAAACCCGTGGCAGAAACATTAGGCATAGATTTGATGTGGTACGGGGTTATTTTAGCCGCTAATTTACAAACTTCTTTCTTAACGCCTCCTTTTGGTTTTGCTCTGTTTTACCTCAGAGGAGTGGCACCAGCAGAGTTAAAAACAGAAGATATTTATCGCGGTGCAATTCCTTTTATCTTGCTACAACTTTTAGTATTAATGTTAATCATTATTTTTCCTTCTCTGGTTAGTTTCTTACCCTCTTTAAGTGCAGCAAGAGGTTAAACTTTAGATAAATTATAATTAAAACTTATCTAATTTCGGTAAACGTTTAAAAATTTCTGCTTTACATTTCTTGATGATTAATAAAATCTTAAAAATTATTGAGAATAATTCTCAGAAAAATCACGAATTGAAGCCATTAGAGGTCTGTGCTATGATAAAAACAGAAAATCACCTTGGGTTTTTATACCCTTTTTCAAAATATAAGCCTTAAAGTCCGAATCACTCGTTCAGCTAGTTGCTAAATGTGATGAAACATAGATAAATACAGTTACCATCAGCCGAAAAAAATGTAAATAAAAGTAAAGAGAAAAAAACTAAATTTGACAAAAATAAATAGATGTGATAATTACAGTTATGATATTAAGATTTGTAAGGTTTACGAAGATTTGTCAAAGAAGGCGATCGCGGCCTGATATAAATAGGAGTATGGGACAGTCTTGATTGCAGCTAGGACGCTACAACGCTCGACACTGGAACTGGCTAGTTGCTGTTTTTTTAGTAGGAGATATATAGATGATCAACCCATTGGTTTACGAAATTGGTACATTATTGCTTGTTGTAGGAGCTTCTGGTATCAACTATCGTCAGCTTCGTCATAGTCGTCTACAACAAGAAGCAAGCTTATTAGATCAGCAAAAACAGCTAAGCCAAGAAAAAGAAAGTCTAAAAGAAAAATTGCAGGGTCTTGATGATATCAATGAAGAACTGAGGCAAAAAAATCATCAGTTACAACAAGATTATACTCATATCAAGCAACAAGTGACAGCCTTAGAGGAAAATGTCACTCAATTGCATGAAGAGAAAAATAATTTATCTAAGACTATTAAACAAGAACAGGATAAAGTTAAGGTTGCTCAACAAAATAATCAATCATTACAGCAACAAAAAGATCAATTAGAAACCACTTATAAAAAAGATTTATCTAACCTTGAACAAAAAGTTGAAAGTCTGCAAAAAGATCATGAGACAGCCAAGACGCAGTTAAAAGAAGCGAATGAAAATAATGATTCTTTAAACCAAGAGTTAAAAACAGTTATAGCCAAACGAGAAGCATTAGAAAATAGTTTAACCCAACAGCAGCAAACTGTCGCATCCTTAGAGAAGCAACTAGATAGTGTATCCCAGGAGAAAAATAGTTTAGAAAAAGAACTACAACAGCAAATTAAAGCTATTACACAAGCAAAAGAGTCTGCGGAAAATAGTTTATCTCAACAACAAGAAACCGTTGCATCCTTAGAGAAGCAACTAGATAGTGTATCCCAGGAGAAAAATAGTTTAGAAAAAGAACTACAACAGCAAATTAAAGCTATTACAGAAGCAAAAGAGTCTGCGGAAAATAGTTTATCTCAACAACAAGAAACCGTTGCATCCTTAGAGAAGCAACTAGATAGTGTATCCCAGGAGAAAAATAGTTTAGAAAAAGAACTACAACAGCAAATTAAAGCTATTACAGAAGCAAAAGAGTCTGCGGAAAATAGTTTATCTCAACAACAAGAAACCGTTGCATCTCTAGAGAAAAAAGTGCAATCTTTAGAGAAAGAAAATAATAGTTTACAGAAGCAACAAGAAGAAAGTAAAAAACTTTCTCAGAAAAAAGATGAACTTGAACGACAACTGAAACAACAAGAAGAAACAGTTGCTAAATTACAAAATCAACTAGAAACAATACAACAAGAAAAAGAGACAATAGAAACTCAGCTAAAACAAGAAATTGAAAATATCACTCAAGAAACAGAAAAATCTAGTCAAACAGAAGAAACTGAAAATATTTCCGATGTAAACAAAGAAACTAAAGCAAAAGAACAAGAACCGAAACAAGAAAAAAGCCAAGCAAAAGTAAAAAGTGAAATCACTTTTGAAGGCAAAAAATTGGTTGTTGTCGGTAGTCTCGATAGTATGAATAGAGAAACAGCTAAATCCTTAGTACAACAAGCAGGAGGAACCTTAACCAGTTCTCCCAGTTCTAAAACTGATTATGTTGTGGTGGGGAAAAACCCTGGTGATAAACTAAAAAAAGCACAAAAATTAGGCATTTCTCAACTATCAGAAAATCAGTTTCTAGAAGCATTAGCAGCCGTAGGGATAACAGAAATTAATCAAGAATAAAGAGATAACTTGTTATCAAAACAGCAAAAATGATAGGCTAAATAAAAACAAAGTCTATCATTTAAAGCATCTTAAGAATAACCTATGAATGCTTGGCGCGATCGCCTGAATAAATTTACTGGAAAAACCCGTTTTGTGGTTTGTCGAATTTTCGTCCATCTTGCCGGAGATGACATTGCCCCTTTATTGGGAGTCCTCAACAGCGCAGCTAGAGAAGCTGTTGAGGCAGAAGGGGACTTAGAGGTCATTGGAGAAGGTTTAGTTCAAATTTGTCAAAATCTTCTGCAAATGAGCCTCTACTGGCAATCTGCCGGCAATGAGGGGGACTTTTTTTGGCAGGAGGGAGAAGCCGGGGACTATTTTACCGAATTGTTCACCGACTCGGCCCAACGTTACTTAAGCGAAGTTCCCCTATCCCAAGAAGATGAAAATAGTCCTTTATCCTTCCCCGTCACCCCTAACTTGGTGGTGATGATCACCGTTGCGTTTACGGGGGAAGAACCGGACTTAGAAACCAATTTAGCCGATAGAGAAGCCTTAGAATATGGCTTAAAAGCCTTAATTAACCTTCACTATCAAAACCGGTTAGAAGCCATACAAATTCACTATTCTCCGGCACAGTTTGGAGACCAACTGACCAACGATCAGTTATTACTCAATTTTTCTGAACTCATACCCTTATGATGCGTCAATTATTAGCTATTTTCTTATCCATAACCCTCTGTTGGACGACCGTTGCTTGTAGTTCTCCAAACACCACACAGTCGTCTCCTACCCAAACCAATAACACAACAGTCACCCCTCCTAATCAAGTGACAGAGGGACGTTACCCTGTCCAACAAGCAGAATATGACGATGCTGATGGGACTTATACCTTAATGCTGTTAAATACTCCGGCAGGAAAACCTCCCATTTATCGGACTCAAAACCTACAAATGGCCAGACTAACCCCCGAAGCAATCGAACAAGGGGAAAGTACCTATCTAGAAGTGACGGGAGATCAAGCAGTGATGCACCTCACCGAAGACTTTAAAATCGAATATGTTCACACCGTCACCGAAACCCAACCCAACCCCCAAACCGGTCAACCTCAAACTGTTGTTGTGCGTCGAGAGTCTAATTTTTGGTCCCCATTTGCTGGTGCATTAGCCGGTCAAGCCTTGGGTAGTTTATTGTTTAGGCCACAATATTATTTTCCTCCTGTTTATCAACCCGGAGGGGTGATGACGGGTTACGGAAGTTATGGCAACACTTATACTGAGGCCAGCCAACGCTATCAAAATAAATATAACGCACCCCCTCCAGCCGTCAAAAATCGTCAAACCTTACGCACTACTGGAAACCTTAACAGGTCTTCTTCTTCCAATGCTACCCGTAATAGACAATCTCCTAATGCGAGTAAGTCGAGTGGATCTGGGTTTGGATCAAGTAACTTAGAAAGTAGTGGTAACTCTCGATCTAAGACTCAACGACGGCCAGGGTTCGGTAGTAGTCGTCGTTCAACCTCCGGTTCTCGTAGTTTGGGAAGACGGAGACGTTAGAAAAAACTCAAATCCTCTGATCTTGTTCAGAAAAAACCCTAGTGCTAGGGTTTTTTCTATAACGATGGCCTCTACTCCCAACTCAGAAGTTTACGTTATGCTACATTGCTAAAGTGTCAAGCCGTCTTTACCTGACGGAATTTAATAAATTAGTAAGAGATTAATGAAGCGTATTTTTATAACAGGATCTAGTGGTTGCATTGGTCATTATATGGCAGAAGCTTTAATTCAAGAAACGGATCATGAGCTTTATTTTTTGGTGAGAAACCCCGACAAATTGAAATTTCGTTATCAAAGTCGTCCTAATGTTCATCTGATTATTGGGGACTTACAAACAATGGACAAATTTAGTGAGTTTTTAAAAACCGTTAATGTTGCTATTTTAGCGGCTACCAGTTGGGGGGGAATTAGTGAATCTTTTGAAATTAATGTTACTAAAACTATCGGGTTAATGAAACTATTAGATCCAGAAGTTTGTGAACAAATTATTTACTTTTCTACCGCTAGTATTTTAGATCAAAATAATCAACCCTTACCGGAAGCAGGAACCTTAGGAACTAATTATGTAAGAACCAAATATGAATGTTATACCCAGTTAAAAGAGCAACCCTTTTATAACAAAATTACCACCGTTTTTCCTACCCTAGTATTCGGTGGAGAATCGGATAAACCCTATTCCCATCTATCCGGTGGCATACAAGATGTAATTAAATGGATAGACTTAATTCGTTGGTTTAAAGCGGATGGTAGTTTTCATTATATTCATGCTAGAGATATCGCTAAAATTATTAAATATTTAGTTGATAATCCTCCCAGTGAATCCGAACATCAAAATCTAGTATTAGGTAATAAAAAAACCACCGTTAATGAAGCCATAGAAACAATTTGTAACTATCTTAATAAAAGCATTTATTTTCGCATTCCCTTATATATTTTCTTAGTCAACTTTTTTATCAAAGTCTTTCGTTTACGTATGGAAGACTGGGATTATTTTTCGATTAATTATCGACATTTTACTTATAAAGATACCGTAACCCCTGCCACCTTTGGTATGGATAATTACTGTACAACCATTGAAGATGTCATGAAATTAAGTGGGGTTTATCCTCAAAAAAATTGAAAATTAGTCTATTTTTTGTTAAATTAATAATAGGTTAAACTTCTAATTAGATTTTATGTCCCTTGGCTGAGTGTTTAGGGACTATTTTCTTAAACGTAACGATTCCCTAGATTATCTAGTTAACTTGTTCTCAAATCAAGTAAACTGAAAGAAGTAGGAAAATAACATTAAATAGTAACCAAACAGTTTAAAAGCCTTATGTTTGATGCTCTCGCCGATCGCTTAGAAGACGCTTGGAAAAAAATTACGGGGTCAAGATAAGATCACCGAAGCCAATATGCAAGACGCTTTAAAAGAGGTGCGTCGGGCCCTCTTAGAAGCAGACGTTAACTTGCAAGTGGTTAAGACCTTCATTGCAGATGTAGAAAAAGCTGCGATCGGTGCAGAAGTGATCGCAGGGGTCAACCCAGGTCAACAACTGATCAAAATTGTCTATGATGAATTAGTTAAGGTGATGGGGGAAAGTAACGTCCCTCTCGCACAAGCAGAAACCGCACCCACCGTTATTTTAATGGCCGGGTTACAAGGGACAGGTAAAACCACCGCCACCGCTAAACTTGCCCTATATCTGCGTAAACAACAACGAACTGCTTTGATGGTAGCAACGGATATCTATCGCCCGGCTGCGATCGATCAGTTAAAAACCCTGGGAGAACAAATAGAGGTTCCTGTTTTTGAACTGGGAAACCAGGCCAACCCCGTTGATATTGCCACCCAAGGGGTTGAAAAAGCCAAAGAAATGGGCATCGATACCGTCATCATTGACACCGCCGGACGACTGCAAATAGACGAAGAAATGATGCTAGAGTTAGCCCGTGTCAAAAAAGCGGTTAACCCTGATGATACCTTGCTTGTGGTCGATGCTATGACCGGGCAAGAGGCCGCTAACCTCACCCGTACCTTTCATGACCAAATAGGCGTTACAGGAGCTATTTTAACCAAAATGGACGGGGACACCAGAGGAGGTGCAGCCCTGTCTGTTCGGCAAATATCGGGGCAACCCATTAAATTTGTGGGGGTTGGAGAAAAAGTCGAAGCATTACAACCCTTTTATCCCGATCGCATGGCTTCCCGTATTTTGAGCATGGGGGATGTTTTAACCTTAGTTGAAAAGGCACAAGAAGAGATTGATCTGTCTGATGTTGAACAGATGCAGTCGAAGATTTTAGAGGCAAAATTCGACTTTAACGACTTCCTCAAACAAATGCGCCTCATGAAAAATATGGGGTCCTTTGGCAGCATTTTGAAGATGATTCCAGGGATGAATAAACTGAGTACCAAGGACATCGAAAAAGGAGAAGGGGAACTGAAGCGGACCGAAGCCATGATCAGTTCTATGACCCTAGAAGAACGGAAAAACCCCGATTTATTAGCAAAATCTCCCAATCGTCGCCGTCGTATTGCCAAAGGTTCCGGGCATCCTGAAACAGAAGTCAGTAAACTAATTAAAAATTTCACCCGTATGCGAGGAATGATGCAGCAAATGGGACAAGGAGGAATGCCCGCAATGCCAGGAATGGGTGGAGGAATGCCAGGAATGGGCGGCGGAATGCCAGGAATGGGCGGAATGTTTGGTCAAAGTGCGCCTCCAGGGTTTCGGGGTCATGGGGGTGGAAAGAAGAAAAAAGCCAAGAAAAACAAGAAAAAGAAAGGGTTTGGCAATTTATAGGTTGATCTTCTTGACGGGTTTAAAATATCTATTATCGATACTTGATAATTGGGATAAAAGGGTGACGTGGTGGCCACCCTAAAAAAGGTTAGGGGTTTTGGGTAAGGGCCAATCTACCCAAAATCGTAATGAGTCCGTTACATGAAACTTACGCAAACCTACTCACGAAGAATAAGTCCCGATTCTTCATCGGACGGCCGTTCACTTCCTGCTTCGTCCAGAACCGTCGACGGCACTCTGTCCACAGGCACTACCCGTGTAACTCACGGTGATATGTATCGAAAGCGGTACAAAAGCTTTCTTGTGTTGTGTGAGGCTTCTACGTTCTCACTGACTATGGAACCTGCACTACGCCTGTGGCACGTTTACTAAACGCCAGATACCTAAGCTTCAATGCCTAGCTGGTAGGGTTATCCTCTGTCGGCAACTCCGTAAACTTAATCGGATTGATAAGACTCTACCTCAATTTTTCTTTTTTGTCTAGGTATTTTAGCTTAACTAAGCACAGAAAACTCGTCACAGTTTGAGTAGATTTTTAACTTCTGTTTTTAGCCCCCAATAATGGCACTAATGCCACCGATAATTAAAGGGAGGATCAAGGAACGAAAACCCTTAAGGTCAGATACTTCTTTAACTAAGGTATCTTGAGTGTTTTCTACCCTTTCAAGTCGTTTATCCATACCCTCGACTTTCTCAGTTAACTTTGCCTGTCCTACTTCTAAATTGGTAAGGCGTTCTGACATCTTATCTAATTTCTGATTAACTTCCTTGTGATTGCTGTCTAACTTGTCCTCAATGCGTTTAAGGATATCTGCGGTGGGATAAGTAACGGTAGATGGCTCATTCATGCGTTAAACTCCTAAGTAATACTATTTTTTTGATGTCCCTTGGCGGCCATCGAGGGGACTACTTTCATTATTATGCCTCTATCTCCTGAACACAAAAGGATAATTGATCCTTAGCTTGTGTCCCCCCTTAATTCTCGTCCTCTCATTGTCAGCGACCGCTTATGGGTCAAAAACCATCCGGACTCCGAAAAAGAAAAACTACGGGTTTCAACTTAGACGCGGTTTAAATAGTTATTTTGTAGGGTTCTATTTAATCTAAAAACATCGTAAAAAACAAACATCAACAAGAAAATCTAAGCTAAAGTTCTAGAGACATTAGCTAATCACCCCTCACCACACCTCATGACCCTCAAAACCCTTCCAGGCGAAAGTTATCCCCTTGGTGCAACAGTCGAAAACGATGGAAAAAATGGGGTTAATTTTTGTATTTTCTCAAAACAAGCAACATTTATAGAATTATTATTATTTGACGAACCCAATGACCCCCAACCCTCCCACGTTATCCCCTTAGATCCTAACCTCAATCAGACCCATTATTATTGGCATATTTTTATAGAAGGACTCAAAGCAGGACAAGTGTATGCCTATCGAGTACACGGCCCTTATGACCTCAGTAAAGGCCATCGCTGTAACCCCGAAAAAGTCTTACTAGATCCTTATGCTAAAGCCATTGTCGGGTCTTCTATTTATAATCGGGATGCAGCAACCCATCCAGGGGATAATTGCGCCCAAGCGTTACGAAGTGTTGTGGTAGATACCGAAACTTATGATTGGGAAGGAGACTGGCAGGAAAACCCCCGTTTACGAATCCCCTATTCTAAAAGTGTTATTTATGAGATGCACGTGGGTGGGTTTACCCGTCATCCCAGTTCCGGGGTATCTGCTGAAAAACGGGGAACCTTTGCCGGACTGATCGAAAAAATTCCCTATTTAAAAAGTCTAGGCATCACTGCCGTTGAACTGTTACCCGTTCATTACTTTGATGTCGCAGATGTTAGACCAGGACTTACCAATTATTGGGGATACAGTACCATCGGATTTTTTGCCCCCCATCGTCCCTATAGTTCTGATCAAAGTCCCGTCGGACCCGTCAATGAGTTTCGGGACATGGTTAAAGCATTACACAAAGAAGGCATAGAAGTTATTTTAGATGTCGTTTTTAACCATACCGCAGAATCAGACGAACACGGTCCTACCTTGAATTTTCGAGGGATCGACAATTCAACCTACTACATTTTAGAAGACGACCATTCTCAGTACAAAAATTATGCCGGTTGTGGGAATACGTTTCGGGGAAATCATCCCATTGTGGGTCGCTTTATTTTAGAATGTCTGCATTATTGGGTCACAGAAATGCACGTGGATGGATTTCGCTTTGATCTAGCCTCTATTTTATCGAGAGATTCTTATGGAACTCCTTTAGAAGAGTTGCGAGGCACAACCCCCGATATTTTATGGATTATCGAATCTGACCCTATTTTAGCAGGGACAAAGCTGATTGCAGAAGCCTGGGACGCTGCCGGATTATACGATGTGGGACGGTTTGTGGAGTTAGCAGACTGGTTTGCTGAGTGGAATGGACCGTTTCGAGATGATGTCCGTCGCTTTGTCAAAGGGGATAGCGGAATGGTTCCCCATGTGGCCAATCGTATTTTAGGCAGTCCTGATATTTACCACCGCCAAGATGTTGATATCAATCGTAGTATTAATTTTGTCACTTGTCATGATGGTTTTACCCTCAATGATTTAGTGTCTTACGATGAAAAACATAACGAAGGCAATGGAGAAAATAATCGAGATGGGGAAAATCATAATAATAGTTGGAACTGTGGAGTAGAAGGGGAAACCGATGATCCGACGATCAATGCAATGCGACTACAACAAATTAAAAATTTCTTCACCATTCTCTTTCTATCCCAAGGAACTCCAATGATGTTAATGGGAGACGAAATAAGACGCACTCAATGGGGAAATAATAATGTTTATTGTCAAGATAATGAGTTAAGTTGGTTCAATTGGGATAACTTAGAAAAAGAATATGATTTATGGTGTTTTGTTCGACGGTTAGTCCACTTTACCCAAGGGTTAGAATTATTTAATCAAGAGGAACGTTTAGAGGTTGCTTATAATAGTCCTAACCATCCTCATATTAGTTGGCATGGCGTAAAATTAGGAGAACCTGATTGGTCAGATTATTCCCGTACTTTAGCCTTTAGTTTACGTCATCCTGAAAAACAAGAGTATCTTCACGTTATGCTCAATGCTTTTTGGGAACCTCTAGAATTTGAGTTACCCTGGTTAGAAGAAGGAGAAAGTTGGTATCGGGTTATTGACACTTCTTTACCTTTAAATAAAACCTTTTGTGAACTAGACGTTGCAGTTGAGATAACTACCCCAAATTACACGACCAATGGTCGATCTTGTATCGTTTTAATGGCCAAGTCTAATTCATAATTTCCCTAACTTTTGTCGGTGAACAATGACTGATATTTCGTTAATTGATTCTCTTTCTTTTCGTTAAATTTTTGTCGTTTTTCTGGAGAAACAACCATGAATGAACACTCTGAACACAACACCACTCATGCTGAAGATAATTATCAGCAACGTCAACAGCAAATGCAATTACAAGAAGAAGAACTAAGATTAGAGCAAGAAGAACACCGTCTAGAACAAGCTAGGCGTAATCTGATTGTTAATCGCTTATTAAAAGGAATGTTTTTCTTAGTCAGTGCTTTAGAAACGTTGCTAGTTTTGCGGTTTCTCTTAAAGTTTGCTGGTGCTAATCCCGATAGTTTATTTTCTCAAGTCATTTATGGCTGGTCAAGTCCTTTCGTGGCACCATTCATGAATCTTTTTAATGATATAAATCTCGGCAATAGTATCATTGAAATTAATACCATTACTGCGATGATTATTTATGGACTTCTCGCAACATTAGCAGCCAGATTAGTAGAAGTTGTTGCAGGAAGATAAACAACTAATCATTAATTAAGTTAAACAGAGGGGAGAAACATCTTAAACATAGTCTTGTGGTTTATCGCTTCTTTAAAGAACTTTTGACTTTATGAATGTTCATAAAATAATCATTCATTCCCTCAATTATAAACTATGTTTTCTTTCTCCCAATTTCTGATTAACTTATTTTGCCTTTTGGTTATGTTCACTAATAGTGGTGGCAATATAGCCTGAAGGATAGTTAGGAAAAGGGATAATATCAGCAACAACAACAACCATCGCAGCAGCTATCATAAATCTAACCAACACAGTCATAATAGAATCCCCTATCTAATTATTCTCTTACTATCTCAGCAATCTGACCTTGTAAGCTTCACCTAATCGGGTTAAACTTTAACTCATATCTTGTACCTTCGATAAAATTAGCTAGTTTAGAGAGGGAATAGGCAATAGGCAATAGAGAATGGGGTTTATTTTTTCACCTATTTTAGAGTCTTAACGGTTCTCAGGATTGGTTTTTTGAAAAAATAACTTCATTTTTAAAGTTTTAGAACCTAAATATCTTACCCCAATTCTAAACTGAGTATCATTCAGTTGACGACTCCACATAATTTCAGCTTTTACCGGCTCAATATTTTCCATTAAAATCAATAATCTTTGACCTTTATATATTTTGTCATCACTGGTAACCAATAAACCACATCCGTCAAAGGAATCATCAATAATCTTTGCTTGACAAGGACGATAAACTTGTTTTTCGTTAAAAACTAATTTGACTGATTTACCTTTATTAATGTCTAATCTTCTATGTTTTCTTTTATGTGACTTGGCAGCAGTTTGACCTATGAGTTGAGTGTGAATATCGTCCGAATTCATGATCATTGGGTTATTAGGGGAAACAGTATCGATACACTAAAAAACGAAATCGCTCGTCTTAGGTTAATTATTAAGGAATTGTAACAATTTGACAATCACTGAAATTTCGTAAATTATTAATGTTTATTCTCCGTAAATTTAATGATTATGACCATCGCAATGAATGCGAAAGTTAAGAATTTATCCTGAGTTAAAATAATTTTAGGTAAATCATCAGTTGTTATACTGAGAAATGATTGGCTCGAAGATGACCCAATTTGCCCATAAAGTGACGATTGATCTATTCCTAACTTTTTCCTTATTATTTTCTTAAACTTAAGGTGACTTTCTTCGGTAAAATAAAACAGACCTCGGTATATTCAAGGATTAAACAGATAAATGACAGTTGAAACCCCTATCCCCGTCGTAGTTAATGGTGCTGCTGGTAAAATGGGTCGTGAAGTGATCAAAGCGGTGTCCCAAGCAGAAGATATGATGTTAGTGGGAGCCGTGGATAAAAACCCTAACTACCGTGGCCAAGATGTGGGAGAAGTGGCCGGATGTGGCCCCCTAGAAGTGCCGATTTTAGATGACTTAGAAAGCATTTTAGTGGTAGCTACTCAAGAACAAGTACAGGGGGTGATGGTTGATTTTACTCACCCTGACG
>NZ_PRLH01000068.1 GCF_003013815.1 Cyanothece sp. BG0011
AGAAGATTCTTTGCTTGAATAATATCTGCTATACATTAATTATTCTGCTGAGAACAATATCTCAAATATAGATCAAATCCCTACCGTGAACAAGCTTTTAAAAGGATTGGGGACTTTTTTCTTTTTTGCCTAATTTGACACAAACTTGTTACTCTGCTTTATCTCCAGAGATTTCCTTTAGTAAATCTTCATTAAGACATTCAGTCCGAATTAAACGCTCAAGCACCTCAGAGCGAGTCAAACGCATTTTTTCTGCTATTGCGTCTACTTTCTCCACTGCTGTCGGTGTCAACATCAGATTGACGCGCCTCTTTGATTCTCCCCACGCTCCCGCATCTACACGGTAATCCTTTAACATCGCTATTCCACTCATATACACATATCCTCATATTTATTATTACCTTTTTTTATTATACACATACTTACATACTTGATTATATACACACATATACACTAGAATTAAATCAGCAAAAAAAATAAGGAGAAACAGCTTAACTGCTCTCCCTATTCAACATAAATCTATTTCTATTATGCGACAAAACCAAGATTTCACGCCTATCGAGGGCTTAACGCAATGTGATACCTGTGTGGATTGCCCCATGTTCACCGATTTCCAAGACATCCGCAGTCGAGGATGGTGCAGTGCATTCGAGAAAGTCACCCGTACTTTCCATCCTCAAACCACCACTTGCCAACAGGCGATCGCTCGACACACCAAACAAGAACCTATCCAGGTTGCCATTACCCTCTGTACACATGAATTAGCCATTGATCCCGATGATGGCCGCAGTTATCCCAAAGAAGAACGAATTATCAGCTTTGCTGTGAGTGAAGTGAGCAAAAAAGCAGTATTAGAAGCTTTTGAACAGCATAAAAACCAATTTAAGGGCTTTTATATTCTGGATTATCATCAGTGTTTTCCCAACGCTGAATTTTAAACAGAAAACTAAATTAATTGACATTTCATTGATTCATTCATTAACGGACAAAAAACATGAGTCTTAAGGATTTCGATAACAGAAACATAGTTCTGAAAAATAAGTGGCTTGAACTGTCTTTTTGGACAGAAAATGATAGAGATTATTATCGATTGGGGTTTAAAAAAGTTAATTTTTATTTTCAAGTACATGAGCAACCCAAATTAGATATTCGTTATTGTTTTGAGCCAGGATTATATTTCATAGCCATTGAATTAATGTGGTTTAGTTTTTCCATCTTAATTAATCTTTAATCCACCCACTTAAAGGGGTTAACCCAACCCCTTTATTAGTTAAACACAACGAGGTTATTATGGACGGTTTTGACTTAGAAGTTTACGATATAATTGCGGAATCATTGATTCATGAAATATTTGAAAGAAAACCAAAACTTTACGCTCATTTCATGACCCAAAAGAACGATACAAAAATTATCGAAAGGATCTGTGAAGAATTACAGCAGTTTGCGACTTTATGAGGTACAGTAGCAACAATGAGCAAACCAATTTCTAATATCACATTCTGTGATCAAATCTAATCCAAAAGAGATTGCTTTTTCGAGAGTTTCACGGGAACGCGCAGCTACTTTTCGTAAATAAGCTTTAAGTTTAGACCAGCAATTTTCTATGGGATTAAAATCAGGAGAATAAGGAGATAAGTAAATTAAAGAAGCACCTACTGATTGTATTTTTTCTTGAACTCCCTTAACTTTGTGAGCCGGTAAATTATCCATTACTACACAAGCACCTGGCCAAAGTTGGGGTAGTAAAACTTTATCTAAAAAAACTTGAAAAGCTATACCATTTATTCCTCCTTCTAGAGTCATTCCTCCTATAAAACCTTTAAGAGCAATCGCTCCAATTAAACTTAAATGTTGTCCAGGGTAAAAAGGCTGTTGACTATAGGCACGAGTCCCTTGAAGAGAACGAGCATATCTACGAGCTAAAGCTAGATTGGCTCCCATTTCATCAATAAATACTAAATTTTCCATGTCAACTTTTTTGACTTGTTTCCAATAGTTAAATCGAAGACCCTGGACTCTTTCAGTTGTAGCTTGACTCGATTTGACTGTTTGTCTTGAGTGCGTCTTACATTCTGGGGACACCCCAGAATTACGCACTCGCTTTTTTTCGAGTCAGTTTTTTTCTTTGTAGAAAACGACAAATGTTACTAATAGATAGTTTAACCCCTGTTTCTAATTCAAGAGAGTTTTGTAATTCTTCTAAAGTGATATCATTATTATCAGCAACTAATTTCTCAACCACCTGTGTATGCTGTTCTAGTCTGGCAATAAATCCTTTTCCACTCTTACGAGGTTCTATCTCGTTGGTTTCGCGATATCGCTTCAATAATTTTTGAGTGAAGCTAAGACTAACTTTAAAGCGTTTAGCTAACTGTCTTTGTGAACCTTCTTGGTTTTGATAAGCTTCAATAATTTTCTGACGTAAATCAATAGAATAAGGTTTCATTGAAGGATTTATTAAAATTATTATGCTAATTTAAAATTGTACTACACTGAGTCGCAAACTGCTGTAACACCGAAAATTAATTATCTCTTCTCTATTTATTTGAAAAATAAACAGAGAAACGCTCAAATGATTCTTGATGGAGAGCTTGAAATTATCAAACACGAATGGAAAATAATTCAAAGAACACTCTCTGAAAAAAGTGAGCAGGGAGACATCTATTCTTTAATATGTTCAGACGGAAAAATGCGAATAGTACAATACCATCCAACTTTACGAGATCCTCTTTCTGGAAATGCTCTAGGAAAAATTTTGTTGGAAAGTTAACCATTATTGAAAAGGAGAAAAAAAATGTACTTTTTTGATTTCGATGACTGTTACGGTAATTATGTTTTTGAGTTCGAGCAAGGTGATTATCTTGTCTTTAGCTACAGTGATATTCTTGAAAAAAGTTACAGCTATTTTGTAGTCGATAAAGATTGTCGATGTGTTGAAGGGAGCAATACAATTACTGTTCCTTTTTCTGATAGAGATATTCCCATAGAATTAGAGGACAAAACCTTAAAACTTGCCACAAATAATGAAAGCTTTACAGCAACTCAAATTCTAACTCATCATCTTAATTAGAGGATAAATAATTATGGTGTTAATCATGAACAATCAACCACTTATTGATGCTATCGTCATTTGGAGAGGATTCGGCTATCCCCATAAGCCTAATAATCCTTGGGACTCAAAGTGCCGTTTAACTCCTGCTTCCTTCAACCGCGATCGCTACTTTTTGCAACGGAACCGTGAAAAGTCAGCTTTTTATGAGCTTAACAATTTATTCAATTATTAAGAAAAGTAACAAAACTTAAAATTTTCTCATTTTCAAGCTAAGCTTTTATATAACCAATTAGTTATATAGTTTAAATTGATAAATTACTCATTAGAAAAATGGAGTTGATTGATGGGCAATTTAGTAAACGAGCTTAAAAGAGACATTCAATACCGACATGGTATGAATGCTTGCCTTAACTGTGGTGTCTGTACGGCGGTTTGTCCGGCCGCAGAGGTGTATGAGTATTCCCCCAGAGAGGTGATGAACATTTGCCAAAGTGAAGATGAAGCATGGCTCATCAAGTTACTCAAGTCAGATAAAATCTGGTTTTGTGGGCAATGTTTTTCCTGTAAAACAAGGTGTCCTAGAAGCAACAGTCCTGCCACAGTAATTTTAGCCTTGCGTCGCCTTTCCGTCCGTCACGGTTACTTTGCTGAGTCAGAAAAAGGTAGACAGCAATTGTTTGCCAAGCGGATATTTGGGGAAAATATGCTCAAACGAGGCTATACCCTAGTGGCAGAAAATATCAGTCCCGAACATTTTCCCGAACTCGGAGAAAACTGGGAATATTATTACGAACACATGGCACAAATGCGGGAATGGTGGGACGTGCCAATGAACAAGCAAAATAGTGCAGGTTCTCACCGTGTGATTCCTGAAAAAGACATGGAAGAATTACGAGCAATTTATCAAAAAACGGGAGCAGTTGCCTTAATGGAGGCTGTAGAAAAAGGCATGGAGAAGAAACTCGGTAGCAAAGCTGAAGTTGAGAAGTTTTGGGAAAACTGGGTGGAAACAGCTGATAGCAGAAATTACGAAATCAAAGATAATTAAGCAAGAGAAACCATTATGAAAGTCGCCAGAGAAAATATCCTGTGGGAAAAACATCAAAAGCACATCCCAACCGTTGACGAACCAGGAGGAAATGTATGGGGATGCTTCCGCAGTTGCTTTCTGCAAAGTGCTGCCCCTTACACCGAAGGTATTGCCTATAAAATCTTAAAAAATGATTTAGGGATCGACTTGCGAGAAGCACCTGGTCATACTTCTTGTGGTGCTATTGGTTATCACGGAGACGTAACCAACCTAGAAACCCAAATGGTGGTAGCTGCGCGCAATTTTTCCGTGGCTCATTACGAACAGGGTGTTGATAATCTCTTCTCATTTTGTGTCACTTCCTTTGCTAATTATACCGAAGTCATTCAGCTTTGGGAAGAAGAACCAGAATTGCGAGACTATACCGCAAAAACCTTAAAAGAAACCACAGGCCGTGATTTTTGGGTTCCTCATGTGTCTGGGGGAAGACCCTCAGTGGTTCATGCGTCTGATGTCTTTTATGCCAACCGTCATAAATTAGCTGAAAAAGCCAAGTATAGTCTCAAAGGTATCAAAGCCGTCGATCATATTGGCTGTCATTATGGAAAAATCTTTCCAGGGGAAGCCATGGGAGGGGTCGAATTTCCCCAAGTCTTGGTAGGGTTACTCGAAGCGTTTGGGGCTGAAATTGTAGATTATCCCGAACGTCGGCATTGTTGCGGTATGGGTTTCCGCCAATGTGCGTTTCCCGAAAACAGAGACTATACGGCTAGTAGTACCTACAAAAAATTAGAAAGTCTTAAAGAAGCTCATCCTGACTGCAATTTGATGTTAACAAACTGTCCTGGTTGTACGGTCTTTTTAGATGCTGAACAGGGAACGATTAAAGAGGTTTTGGAAGAAGCGTTTAATGTGAGTGTTTTGGACTATGCACAATTGACAGGGTTAATGTTAGGGTATGACCCTTTTAAAGATTGTGGACTCAATGCCAAAGTGGTTGAAATTGAGCCTTTGTTAGATAAAATTGGCATTCCTTACGATAAATCTCAAACAGCAGAAGAACGGAGAAGACCTTTTTGACCTGAGTTCGGGGTGAGGAGTTGGATTATATATAACGAAATAACGGGGATTTAAGATAAGGATTGAAATAGCCTTTGAGCTTATCTTGAATTCACCTTTTTTAAGAGAAAAAAATCAGTGTAGTTGCTTGATTCAAAGATTGTAATTTCAAGGTTAAAATTATGAATAAAAAAGTGGTAATAATTGGTGCTGGTCCGGCAGGAATGGCAGCAGCCGGAAGACTACAAGATTTAGGAATTGATGTTGTTTTAATTGAAAAACAAGACAAACTAGGAGGACACTTAAATAAATACTATAAGGTATTTCCTGACTTTACCGATGCCTCAGAAATTATCAATAATTTACAGGTTAATTTAGGAAAGACCCGAATTTTAACTCAAACTACCGTTACAAAAATTAAAGGTTCTGCGCCTCATTTTACGGTCATTACCTCAACAGGAGAACAAATTGAAGCCTCAGCCATTCTCGTCGCCACTGGATTTAAACATTTTGATGCGTCTTTAAAAGAAGAGTATGGTTACGGAATTTATGATAATTGCATCAATGCCATAGAACTTGATGCCATGCTCAAAGCAGGAAAGGTAACCACTCGCACTGGAAAATCACCGAAAAAAGTCGGCATTATTCATTGTGTCGGTTCTCGTGATGAAAAGGTAAATAACAATTATTGTTCACGGGTTTGTTGCACCAATGCGGTGAAGATAGGCATTGAGATTAAAGAACAAAATCCCGATTGTGATATTTATTGCCTTTACATGGATATTCGGGTATTTGGTCGGGGATATGAGGAACTTTATCGCACCTCTCAAGAAGACTTTGGGGTGCAGTTTATTCGGGGTCGGCTTTCAGAAGCAGCCGAAAAAAATGATGGCAGTTTACTCTTGCGACTCGAAGATACTTTAACCGCTAAACCCATGCGCTTAACCGTTGATCTTTTGGTGTTAATGGTGGGGATGGAAGGGAACTCTGAGTTAGCAGACGTAGCTGGTTTAACTATTGGTTGCGATCGCTTTTACGCCACTTTCCACCCTCAATATGCTAATAACCATTCAACCCAAACGGGGATTTTTCTGGCAGGAACGGCAACCGGACCCAAAGCCATTATGGAATCAATTACCGACGGACGATCAGCCGCGGCAGAAATTGCCAGTTTTTTTACGAAAATTGCCTCTAAATCCAGCATTAATGGAAAATATGTCATTCCCATCACAGTATCAGTTAATTAAGGTAAAAAAACAGTGATAAAAAACCGAAAATTTGTCTTTGGGCTGAAAAGCGATCGCCAACTGGACGGCGATAAAATGAACTCTCAAGTGATGAAAAAAGTAATCGCTGAAGGGGGTAAAGGGGCGGCTATTACTGCTTGTATGCAGTGTGGTACTTGTAGCGGTGGCTGTACCAATATTGAGCGCATGGATATGTCCCCCAGAACCCTCATTTTAATGGTGCAACGGGGAGAATGGGAAAGGGTGCTTAAAAGTAACACCTTATGGATGTGTAGTTCTTGTTATATTTGTACCTCCCGATGTCCTCGCGGGGTACGTCCTACCGATGTCATCGAAGCGGTTAAGGCGATCGCCATACGAGAAGGCATTGAAAATGATTCCACTCGTTTTAACCAGATATTTGTGGAATTAGTGGAAAAACGAGGCATTTTATTTGAACCGGAATTAATGCAGCGATATGGCGGGTTAAAAGCCATGCTTGACCAAGCGGAATTAGGCATTAAATTAGCCCTCAAAGGCAAAATGTCCCCCTTTCCCGACACCATTAAAAACCCTAAACCCTTCCGTGACGCATTAGAAAAGGCAAAACAACAATGAAATATTCTTACTATCCTGGATGTAGTTTACATACCACCGCCAAAGAGTTTGATATCTCCACCAAAGTAGTGATGGAAGCTTTAGGTATTGAACTGCAAGAACTACAAGACTGGTCTTGTTGTGGCGGTTCCGTCGCTGCTGGTGTTGACCACGATGTCGGCATGGCGATGGCAGCAAGAAATGTGGCCCTTGCCCAAAAACAAAACCTTGATTTATTGGCCTCCTGTTCCGGTTGTTATAATAAATCGGCACGAGCAGCAAAAGCCTTACAAGATACCACCGAAAAAGAGAGGATTACGGCAATTCTGTCAGAAATGGGCATAAATGTCGCTGATTATAATATCCGAGTCAGAAATGTGGTGGATGTGTTAGCCAATGATGTGGATATTGCCCCACAAGTCAAAAAGCCGTTAACGGGATTAAAAGTGGCTTGTTATTACGGATGTCTTCTCACTCGTCCAGCAGATATCACAGGTTGGGACTCACCGATGTTTCCTACCACTATGGATCAATTATCAGCAATATGTAGCGCAGAAGTAGTAGATTTTCGGTCAAAAACCAAATGTTGTGGCGGGCCGATTTTAGTTTCTCAACCAGAGGTTGCCTTTGATCTGACGAAACAATTATTAGATGAAGCTCAATCTTTAGAGGCAGATTGTATCGTTTTGGCTTGTCCTTTGTGTGATACCAACCTAGAGTTACGTCAAGCGGATATTGAGAAAAAATATAACGTTTCTTATAACCTTCCTATTCTCTATATTACTGAAATTATTGGATTGGCTTTAGGCATTAGTCCGAGAAAGTTGGGGATGTATAAACATATTGTTTCCCCTCAACCAATTTTAACTAAATTGGGCTTGTAATTTATTTTCTGAGTGTTCACCAGAACTTGGAAAACCTTGATTAATTTAACTAAGGTAAAACTCCCAAATTAGAACTTCCCAAAACAAACCTAATCTCTTGGTTGATAAAAGGAGAGTTATTTTGCTTTGCGATTATCCCATTATTGGCTTCAGTGATGGCGAGAACGAATAAACTTTATTAATCATTTTTTTCTGTCAATGAAATTCTTCATTGATGCTTCGTTAGCTATCAAAGCTATAAAACAAAAACAATGAATAACAAGGAGAGTAATTTACTTTGTCTGTTTCTATACAAACATCTCACCTCGAACGAGAAAAGTCAATTTTATTAACTCATGATAATTCCGTATCTCACTATCAAATTGCCATCGTTGGTGGTGGAGCCGCAGGCATCACGACGGCAGCCCAACTTCTTAAGCAAAACTCCTGTCTTGATCTTGCAATCATTGAACCCAGTCAAAAGCACTACTATCAGCCAGGATGGACATTAGTGGGAGGAGGCATTGCACCTATCAACCAATTTGTTCGAGAGGAAAAAGATGTTATTCCTAAGAGAGCTAAATGGATTCAAGATTATGTCACCACCCTCGATCCTGAGCAAAACTGTTTGACATTAGCTCAAGGTCAAACTATCGCCTATGACTATCTGATTCTTTGTCCAGGCATCCAAATCGATTGGCATTTAATCAAAGGACTACCAGAGTCCTTAGGGAAGGGGGGAGTCACTAGCAACTATTCCAAAGACTATGCTTCTTACACTTGGGAAACGATTAAAAATTTCCAAGAGGGTACGGCGATTTTTACCTATCCGACTACTCCCATTAAGTGTGGCGGCGCACCGCAAAAAGTGATGTATATGGCAGATGAATATTTTAAGCGTGGCCTGGGGAAAAACCATCAAGTCATGTTTTGTTCGGCAGGGACAAAAATGTTTGGTGTTGCAGCTTACAATGCCACCTTAGAAGGGGTTGTAAAAAGGCGTGGCATTATTACCAAGTTTCAGCATAACCTCAAAGAAATCAAAGCAGATAGCAAAGAAGCTATTTTTGATGTCACCACTGACAAGGGAATAGAAGCGGTTAGCATTCACTATGACATGATTCATGTTGCTCCACCGATGAGTTCCCCTGATTTCATCAAGCAAAGCCCTCTCGCTAATGACCAAGGTTGGGTTGATGTGAACCCATATACCCTACAACACAATCGCTATCCTAATGTATTTGGCTTAGGAGATGCCTCTTCCCTCCCCACCTCTAAAACCGCTGCTGCCGCTCGCAAACAAGCCCCTGTCGTGGTGCAGAACTTACTTTCCAAGATGAATCGTCAGCCACTAATGGCTCAATACGACGGTTATACCTGTTGTCCGTTAATTACTGGCTATCGTTCAGCTATCATGGCAGAATTTGATTATGATGGCAATCCGACTCCATCCCTTCCCCTCGATCCCACAAAAGAACGTTATTCTATGTTTCTGGCTAAAGTTTATGCGCTCCCTTGGATTTACTGGCATCGGATGCTCAAAGGAGAAGGATTTGAAGCGGATATCTTTCAACCCATCAATCAGTTATTACAGACATTCGGCAATGATCTTAAAATTTAATTATCTATAATTATGTGGTGTTTCGAGGAAAGGTTGTCAACAATGGTGAGAACGACTAAACCAATAGGATTAACTTGTTGAAGCTTTTCAAGAATTTCGATTCTAACAGATCTTGTAGGTAGAAAAATTCCTTGTTTAGTTAAACTGCGTAGAGGAAGATTAATGGCTCCTCTGCCCCTTAACCGAGCAGTATTGGATCGCCTTGACCTTGACAAATTATTAAAATTCGTTGACCTCATTATATAACTTGTTGGTTATATAATATAATAAAGAAATAAAGTTTAATTGGTCTTTAGCAAACAACGAAAGACAAAAGACAAAGGATAAATTCAAACAGGTAATTTTTCAATGTGGTATCGAATTCGCGGATTTTTATCTCAGTCAGTTATAGCGATCGCCTTACTCTCGTCAATATTCATCGGGTTAAACGGCTTCACGACTCATCCTGCATTTGCCTCAATCCGCCAGATGGAAGAAGCACCAGGACAGGTATTGATTCAATCGCGACATACTCTATTTGATGATCGCGGTAATTCTTGGCAAGTCGTGTTGTTTAAACGCACCAAAGCAGGTGGTTCGAGTACGATCCATTTACGGTTAGTAGATTTTCCAGGATTAGCAGATTTTGCCCATCCTCAACCATTAACAATTACTACTGATCGGGGAGACTTATTGAAAGCTGAAGATGTGTTTGCCGAAAAAGCCCCTGCTTCTAATGTAGGTGAATTCGATCTGCAAAATATCCTCTCTCAATTACCTGTAACCACACTGAATCTCTCTTTGGCAATGAAAGGCAGTAGCTCGATCTCACTATCCATTCCTTCAGAAGTGGTTTTGGAATGGCAAAGTGTCGCTGTCAAAAGCTAGTAATTTTCTTGTAATTAGGAGAACCAGAAATGACAGTAAAAAAAAATCCCTATTTAGAACTACTAGAGATTCCCCCTGGATATCTCAACATCTTGGGTTATGTCGATGAGTCAGAAGTTAATGGTCCTGGATGTCGCGCTGTAGTCTGGGTGCAGGGATGCTTGCGAGAATGTCCTGGTTGTTTTAATCCTGATTCTTGGTCATTTGAAATCAATCAATTAATGGCAGTAGATACATTGGTTGAGAAAATTACCAGTAATCCTTGCAATGAAGGGGTTACTTTTTCGGGAGGAGAACCTTTTTGGCAAGCTTCGGCTTTAGCCGATTTAGCTCGTCAAGTTAAAGCTAGAGGACTTAATGTGATGTCCTTTACTGGATTTACCTTAGAGAAACTGCAATCTGAATATGCTCCTGCTGGTTCTCAGGATTTATTGGCTCAACTCGATATTTTAATTGATGGTGCTTATATTCAATCTCTTGCCATAAATTCTCCCGATTCTCCTGTTTCTTCGAGTAATCAGCGAGTTCATGTTTTTAATCGGGCATTACAAGACCGAATCACTTGGGCTAGCGACCACACCGAAATTCATGTTCTCAAAGATGGTAGTCGTATTGTTACGGGTTATCTGGGTCAAATGTCCTTGTCTGATTAAATTGTAGTTGCTGAAAATACCTATATGTGAGCAATAATGACTATTCAGCCCCTAAAACTTGTTAATCTCAATGAATCAGCTATTGAAGAATGTATTAACTGGTTGAGTTTTCATCGGATTTGGGGACGGTTGAGCCAGAAAGCACTCGAGGCGATCGCACGGTGTTTGCAAGTTTTCCGAGTCGAAGCCAATACGGAAATTTATCAACAGAAAACTAAAGCGTTAGGATTTTACTTGCTGAAATGGGGATCGGTAGAAATTTATCGCTCTTCTTTAGTAGGAAGAACCCATATTAATTACCGCAACGCAGGGGAAATTTTTGGCTGTGTCCCTTTACTAAACAGTGAAAAAACGGCTATTTATCCTGCCAGTGCCGTAGCATTGAGTAAAAGTGAGATTTGGTTTTTAGAGCGTGATCGCTTTTTAGAGCTTATCAATACCTATCCCGATTTTCAGGGAGCGATTAATTCTCTACTCGCTCAAGACTTAGCCTACTTTGCCCAACGTGCAGCCAAAGAACAAGAACGCATTCAAGGATTACAATCTTATATTCGCCCAATCCCAGTGGATGAGTCGGTGATTGGCAGCAGTAAAGCCAGTCAAAAATTAGCCCAGCAGGTTCGACAAACAGCAACAGATTTAAAACCAGTTATTCTACAAGCACCTCCTGGTAGTGGTAAAACCTTTGTGGCAGGTTTAATTCACGGTAATTCGGGATTGAAAAACCGCCCTTTTGCCGAAGTTGACTTGGCTAAATTACCCAAACAAGAAAACGGTCAGTTAAATACTGATGTTCTTTTTGGTGGAGGGGAATCCCAATTGAGTGTGATTGAATTACTAGAAAGGGGGACATTATTAATCGACAATGCTCACCTCTTAAATCAGTCCGAGCGCGATCGATTGAGTGCTTATTTTAAAACAGGGCGGATTATTGCCAATCAAGCACGGGGAGCAGTAACAAGAGAAGCTGACAGTTGGGTGCGTCTTATTTTTGCCAGCCCCCAGAAAATCTCTTTTCCCGCAATCGAAGCCTACCCAATTAAACTCTTTACCCTAGTCCAACGCAAACAGGATATTCCTGATTTTACCCGTTATTTCCTATCTAAATTTTGCCGTGAACGAGGGCGAACTCCTTTAGCAATAGACCAAGCGGATCTTCGTCGTTTGCTCAGTTACGACTATCCTGAAAATATTTCTGAACTCGCAGCCATTCTCAAACGAGCAGCGAGCATGACCCCTGCCGAACAAACAGTAATCCCCGAACAGGTACTCTGGTCAGTGGAATCGGCTAAAAATGCCTTTAGGATGGATTTGCTCAATCAATTGCCTTGGTTGCGTCGATTTCTACTGAGTAACTGGTGGCCACAACGTTTTTGGTTAGGGATGATGGCGGTTTTTATTCCCGTTACCATTATCGGTTTTATCGGTCCTCAAACTCGCGACTCTAGTATGACCCTCAATTTCTTTTGGGCGTGGTGGTGGCCGTTTTACCTTTTGCTGTTTCCTATTATCGGTCGGCTGTGGTGTGCGGTTTGTCCCTTTATGATTGCGGGAGAATGGATCAGAACTATCTCGTTGTGGATCTTGCCCCGTAAATTACGACCTTGGGATACCAAATGGTTGAATAAATGGGGTGCCTGGGTGCTGTGGGTTGGTTTTGTGGCTATTTATCTTTGGGAAAAATTGTGGGATCTCCCTCATACTGCCTATCTCTCCTCTTGGTTGTTAATTATCATTGCTGCGGGGGCGGTTCTTTGTAGCTTGATTTACGAGCGTCGTCTCTGGTGTCGCTATCTCTGCCCTATTGGCGGTATGAATGGGATGTTTGCCAAGTTGGCTGCCATTGAATTGCGCTCGACCCAACAAGTGTGCGGTAGTCAGTGTAGTAGTTTCGGCTGTTATAAAGGTGGAGAAGCAACAACCGTTAACTTTGCTAACGCTCTCCCCACTGAAGGACAAGTAACTGGTGGTTGTCCCCTTTACTCCCATCCAGCCCAGTTAACAGATAATCGCGATTGTGTTCTGTGCATGACTTGTCTCAAGGCTTGTCCCAATCGTTCGGTTCAGCTTAATTTTCGCTTTCCTGCTGCCGATATCCTAGAAAACCATCGCGGTTTTCCCGCCGAAGTCGCTTTGATGCTCTTGTTGTTTGGGGGAGTTTTCATGCACTATTCTGCCAAAATTCTCAGTTGGGTAGGTTGGGGAGATTTACCGATTGATTCCGAGCATTTACTTATTTCCCTACCAGTGGTTACGATTTTGCTGAGTATTCCTTTTGTAGCAACTTATCTCACTCATAAATTAACTCGCCTGTTCGACCCCCAACTGCCTGATTATCTTAAGGTCATCTATGCCTATCTGCCCATGACCTTGGGACTAAATCTTGCCTATTATATCCCTGCTGCCATTAGCGAAGCGGGAAAAATTTTACCAACGATCGCTCGTAGTTTTGGTTTTAGTGGTGCGGGTTTACCAACTCTAACTTGGAGTAGTGATGTTGCTGCTTTTTTGCAAGGTCTAACCTTATTAACGGTTTTTATTCTGAGCTTATTTCCCTTAAGTAAAATTACCCAGCGTCCTCTGAGTCGTAATCTGCCTCATATTGGCTTAATGGGTGGATTGACGATCTTGTTTTTCCAGCTCATGTTTTAGTAACTGCATAATTTGATTTTTAACTAATTTTAATCCATGCCTATTTACACTAATATCACTGAAATTATTGGTCGCACTCCCTTAATCAAGTTACCGAAACTATCTCAAAGCTCTGGCTGTGTTGCCGATCTGGTCTTGAAGTTAGAATGCTTTAATCTAGCTAAATCAGTTAAAGATCGCATTGCCATTAGCATGATCGATGAAGCCGAAAAAGTTGGCTTAATCGAACCTGGTGTATCTACAATTATTGAAGCAACGTCTGGTAACACTGGTATTGGTTTGGCAATGGTGTGTGCTGCTAAAGGCTATCGTTTAATCCTGACGATGCCTGAAAATATGAGTCAGGAAAGACAGTCAATTGTTAAAGCTTATGGGGCGCAAATAATTACTACTGCTGCTGAATTAGATATACCAGGTGCGATCGCCCGTGCCAATGAACTTATTGCCAGTATTCCTGGCGCTTTTTCTCCCCAACAATTTAGCAATCCAGCAAATCCTAAAATTCACTATGAAACGACAGGCCCAGAAATTTGGTTGGATACAGAAGGACAAATTGATGTTTTAGTGGTGGGAGTCGGGACTGGCGGTACTCTCACAGGTGCGGGTTGCTATCTCAAACAAAAAAAACCCTCTCTTAAAATTGTAGCAATTGAACCAGTTAAAAGTGCGGTGTTAAGCGGTAAATCTTCGGGAGTTCACGATCTTCAGGGTATTGGGGCTGGTTTTATTCCCGATGTGTTGCGGGTGGATTTAATTGATGAAATTATTCAGGTAACGGAAGAAAATGCCTATGAAATTGGCAGACGTTTAGCAAGGGAAGAAGGAATTCTCAGTGGGATTTCCACTGGCGCAGTAGTCGCTGGAGCGATAGAAGTGGCAAGACGACCCCAGTACCGCGATCGCCAGATCGTAGCCATTCAAGCTAGTGGTGGTGAAAGATATCTCAGTACCTCAATGTTTGCATTACCAGAAATAATCTCATTAGAGACGATTATTACAGGCTAACTTCTATTTTTGTGTTTTTTAAGGAATTTATCGCCTTATAGATCTTGAATCCGCCACTGAGGTTCTAAGTTTTATAGCCCCGATTAGATAGCGGTCCGCCCCTTCGGACAGCCAGGAAAACAAGTCTAATATCTTGATTGTTCTAACGCTTCACCAGCGGTTTTCCAACCCTCAAGACTGGGAGGAAAACCTCTAACATTATCGTATCCGAGCATTTGCAGAGCCATAACTCCCATTGCAGTTCGATAACCTGTAGAGCAATAAAGTATTACAGGACGATTTTTAGGAATGCGAACGAGATTATCGGTTAAACTGCGTAAAGGAAGATTAATGGCTCCTTTAATATGACCAGAAGCATATTCCTTTGGCTCTCGAACATCTATTAAGAGTGCTTGTTGTTCCTTGCTAAGAGCTTTAACTTGATTTATCTGTCTGACAGTGTAATAGTCGCGGGGGAGGGAACCCAAAAACTGCTGTATCCTAGTTAGATTGCGATCACTTAACGCCTCGACTTGATCGCCGGTTTGGGCAAGGTTACCAGCAGCAAAAGCAGGGGGGACTGCCAAAAAAGTCCCAAAATACAGCCAGATTCCCAACCATAAGGCCGCTACAAATTGTGTCATCTACTATTCTCCCTAAAAATCAGCTTACTGTTTCTGAAATGTCAACTATTTTGTCCCAATCGTTGCTGCCGATTCAGAACGAACTAGGGGGACTAAAATCTTGTTAAAAGCCATAATTTTTTGATTAGTAAAATTATCGAGGATCGTTAGACAGATACAGGCAAATTATCTAAATTCGGTCTAGCACCCTCTATCCTACGCAGATCGCGCCAGATTTGAGTGCCAGCTAAAGCTCCATCATCGACGGCGATCGCCACTTGAGTCTGAGCTGTAAATTTAGCCTTGATGGACAATTAAACGTTTAGAATCTTATTGCTCTATTGCTAGGTTTTTTTCTGGACATTGCCAGCAATATGAGGACTGACTAGGGGAATCGCTATTTTAAACTCGTAGTAATTAACTGTTTCTAGCCCAATCTGTGGCAGAATCTTCCAGATTTCGCGGTTTAGATGACAGTTATCAAACAAATTTTTCCAAACAGGATTGACCCCATCTTGAGCCTTCCGCGTCCAACTGCCACATTCTCCGGCAACGTGTTCGATAAAGACAAAGCTACCTCCTGGTTTGAGGATGCGTTTAATTTCTTGTAGACTAGCCTGTAAATCCGTAACGGAACAGAGAACGTGGGTACTGACCACAGTATCGATACTTTGATCTTCGACAGGTAAATCTTCTGCTGTTCCTGAAAGTAATTTGATGTTAGCCAGTCCTAGTTGCTGTGCTTCTCGTTCTAGATATGGGTGCATAAAGGGATTGGGTTCGACACCAATCCAAGAAATGTCTTCGGGGTAATAAGCAAGACTTGCTCCCGCACCAGGACCAATTTCTAAAACTTGATGCTGTAAATTGCCCAACAATGCCTTTTTGAGTTCTCCTAAGCTTTGATATTCAGGACAATCAATTAGTTTAATTCTATCGGCATCGGCATCATTAGCTTTCCCCATGCCCCAAGCAAATAGACGTTTTTGAAGGGTTGATAAATTCATAGTTTATAATTTTGAACCTCTTGAATTGAGACATCTTTCAAATGCTACTTTGTGATTGTTGTGACGTTCTCCCTCCGTTAACCGCTTGGGCGGTATAACGGGGGCTTCTAAAACAGAGATAACTGCATATACTCAGTTCCAGAAGTTTCCTGCTTCACAGGCTGTCCACTGACTAAGCCTCCACAGGCAGACGGGATGAGACCCACCCCATGTATTTGCAATGCCTTTTTTATAATATTAACTGCGGCGTTTTCATCCCTATCCATTGTCAAATTACATTTCGGACATTCATGTAATCTAACTGATAGTGTTTTCGGAACTTTATGACCACAGCTTGAGCAATTTACTGTCGTTCCATGAGGACTAACTTTGACAAACCAAACGCCGCGTTTTACCGCCACTGCTTCTAATTTTGTTAAGAAATTTCCCCAAGCGACATCTAAAATACTCTTAGCCAATTTAGTTTTAGCTAACCCTTTGATGTTTAAGTCTTCACAAGCAATAAAATCATAATTATTGACCAACCAATGTGCTGTTTTGTAGTGCCAGTCTTTTCGATATCTAGCAATTTTTTGATGAGTTAAAGCTATTCTTTTTTGTTGTTTCTCATAGTTTTTTGACCCTTTATTTTTTCTGGCTAATTTACGTTGTTGACGAGCTAAATGCTTTTGTCGATTGCGATAAATCTTTTTAACAGCAACTGTTTTTCCTTGACTGGTAGTCAAAAACTCTTTTAATCCTACATCAATTCCAACTGCTGATTTGATATTATCTATGGGAATAACATTCGGAATCGTCTCATCTTCTGCTGTAATACAGACATAGTATCCATCTGCTTTTTTAACGATTGTAGCTGTTTTAAGAATAAAACTTTCAGGAATCGGACGATGGATTACAACTGGTATAGCTCCCCATTTTTTTGTCCAAAGACAATTATTTTGAAACTTGATAACAGCTTTGGGATGATTAACTCTCGAAAAACTAAAAGACCTTAATTGACCAGCTTTTTTAAATCTAGGTCGCCCTCCTCTTTTACCTTTTTTATCTGGAACTAACCATCTTTTCCAGGCTTTTTCTAATCTTTGAAGATTCATCTGTTGAACTTCGCAGTAGATATTTTTGTAGTCAGGAAAGAGAGTTTTTGTCTGTTTTAAATCTGATTGTTGAGTGTAATAATTAACTTTTTCTGGTATTTCTCCTATGGTTTCACTAATTAAACTGCATCTATCAATAGCACATCGAGTCCGTCTTAACCAGTCCAAACGCTGACCTAGCGCATAGTTCCAGTGACGACGTAAAAGTTCTAACCACTGGTTTATACACTCTGCTTGCTTTTGATTAGGCTTGATTCGGTACTCAAATGTCAGTATCATAATACTATTATTGTAGCACTTATCGTTGTTAATGAACAATAGTTATAGTAAAGAAAATAGGTCAGTTTACTTACTTGCCGTACATATTGTCTTAGTGACTAAATATCGGAGAAAAGTCATTACCCCTGACATCCTATCTCGTCTGCAACGAATTTTCACAGATACTTGCAGTAAATGGGATTGTCGATTAGTAGAATTTAATGGTGAAACAGACCATGTTCATCTACTTGTTGAGTTTAATCCTAAAGTTCAACTTAGTAAATTTATTGCTAATTTAAAAACTGTTTCTTCTCGTTTAATCAGAAAAGATTTTTCAGATCATTTAACTCAATTTTATGGACAAAAACCTGTGTTCTGGACTGGTTCTTATTTTATTGCTACTTGCGGTGGTGTAACGATTGAACAACTTAAACAATATGTTGAAAAACAACAATCTCCTGTTTAAAAGGACTCCCTATGGTCGGTTTATTTTTTGGTCGGTAATTCCCCTCCCCCTAACATTCGTATAAGGGGAGACCCCTTACCGACATTTAAGTTGGGAAACATAACGCAGTTGGGCCAAGGTGTTTCTTAAGTCACTTTCTTGAACAAAATTCAGGAATTTATCATACATTTGCACATTAGCAATTTCTGCTTGTCTACCCATTTGACAGGCGATTTCCAAGGTTTCGGGAGCTTCCACCTTTCCCGCAAAAGAATCCTCTGGAATTGGCAAGCCATACCGCTTAAATAACCGACTCAATCGCTCTGCGTGCCGAGTTTCAGCATGAACAATGTTACTGAAAGGACGTATCTCGCCAAACTTATCTATTATTGCACTTATAAAAGGCACGGGCATGATACTCATCGTTAATCGCATCAATCATTGCCTGTTGGGTTTTGGCATCTAAACTGGTGTTGGTAGCTGCCTCTGCGGTCGAAGTTAAGGTAGTGCTGGACATTACGGCTAGACAAGCTCCTGCGGTTGCCCAATGGTTGGAATGTCGTTGTTTACAGTTTCTATTTCTATTTTTATGTCTCATGGTATTTCTCGAATAATAAGTGTATTTGCAAGTGATGAATGAGGGGAGAAGAGAGAGCAGAGTAAAAATGATAACCTCTCTCTTCTATCGTTATTACCTCGATTTCATTTGGACTGAAGTGCTTGCTATCTTAATCTTCTAGCTAATCGAAAGCATTTTTCTACTTATCACTAAAGGTTTTTCGCTAGAGCAACTTAGGAAAATGATGGGTATTGGGAGCGTACATTTCTTGAATTCCTAAGTTAGCGCGATTGAGTAAATCTGCATCGGTGTGAATTACTTGTCCTCTACTATCGAGAATGGATTGATTGAAATTAAACCCATTGAGATTGAAAGCCATCGTGCTAATTCCCAAGGCAGCAAACCAAATTCCTATGGTAGGTAATATTGCTAAGAGAAAATGGACCGAGCGACTATTGCGAAAAGCTAGTGAGGGAATGAGTAATCTGCCCAAATAGCCCACATGACCAGCCAATAAATTGTAGGTCACTTCCTTCTGAGCGAATTTATAGCCTTGATTAACAGATTCAAGTTCTGTGGTTTCTCGAATCAAGCTGGAAGTTACTAGAGAACCGTGCATGACACTTAAAAATGCGCCACCAAAAACTCCAGCTACCCCTAGCATATGAAATGGGTGCATTAAGACATTATGGTCGGCTTGTAGTGCCAGCATAAAGTTAAAAGTCCCGGTGATGCCTAAAGGCATTCCTGCTGAAAAGCTCCCTTGACCGATAGGATAAACCAACAAGACTGCTGTTACTGCTGCTGCTGGGGCAGAGAAAGCCACAGCGATCCAGGGACGCATTCCCAAACGATAAGATAATTCCCACAGTCTTCCCAAATAAGCCCAAACACTAATCAGAAAGTGCAAGATACAGCAGTTTGCGACTCAGTGTAGTACAATTTTAAATTAGCATAATAATTTTAATAAATCCTTCAATGAAACCTTATTCTATTGATTTACGTCAGAAAATTATTGAAGCTTATCAAAACCAAGAAGGTTCACAAAGACAGTTAGCTAAACGCTTTAAAGTTAGTCTTAGCTTCACTCAAAAATTATTGAAGCGATATCGCGAAACCAACGAGATAGAACCTCGTAAGAGTGGAAAAGGATTTATTGCCAGACTAGAACAGCATACACAGGTGGTTGAGAAATTAGTTGCTGATAATAATGATATCACTTTAGAAGAATTACAAAACTCTCTTGAATTAGAAACAGGGGTTAAACTATCTATTAGTAACATTTGTCGTTTTCTACAAAGAAAAAAACTGACTCGAAAAAAAGCGAGTGCGTAATTCTGGGGTGTCCCCAGAATGTAAGACGCACTCAAGACAAACAGTCAAATCGAGTCAAGCTACAACTGAAAGAGTCCAGGGTCTTCGATTTAACTATTGGAAACAAGTCAAAAAAGTTGACATGGAAAATTTAGTATTTATTGATGAAATGGGAGCCAATCTAGCTTTAGCTCGTAGATATGCTCGTTCTCTTCAAGGGACTCGTGCCTATAGTCAACAGCCTTTTTACCCTGGACAACATTTAAGTTTAATTGGAGCGATTGCTCTTAAAGGTTTTATAGGAGGAATGACTCTAGAAGGAGGAATAAATGGTATAGCTTTTCAAGTTTTTTTAGATAAAGTTTTACTACCCCAACTTTGGCCAGGTGCTTGTGTAGTAATGGATAATTTACCGGCTCACAAAGTTAAGGGAGTTCAAGAAAAAATACAATCAGTAGGTGCTTCTTTAATTTACTTATCTCCTTATTCTCCTGATTTTAATCCCATAGAAAATTGCTGGTCTAAACTTAAAGCTTATTTACGAAAAGTAGCTGCGCGTTCCCGTGAAACTCTCGAAAAAGCAATCTCTTTTGGATTAGATTTGATCACAGAATGTGATATTAGAAATTGGTTTGCTCATTGTTGCTACTGTACCTCATAAAGTCGCAAACTGCTGTAATTAGCTGGTAAGGACCGCCATTGTAAAGCCATTCTTCGATAGAATTAGCCGACCACAAGGGATAAAAATGTAGACCAATAGCAGCCGAAGTGGGAATAACCGCAGCAGTAGCAATATTATTTCCTCCTAACAGTGAACCAATGACTGGTTCTCTGATGCCATCAATGTCTACAGAGGGAGCAGCCACAAAGGCGATCGCAAAAACTATCGTAGCAACTAGCAGGGTGGGAATCATCAGCACGCTAAACCAGCCGAGATAGATGGGATTTTCAGTGCTGGTAATCCATCGGGCAAACCTTTCCCAAATTGAAAAAAGATCTAATTGGGAACGACGTTGAATTATGGTAGTCATAACAGACACTCCTAGTTAACATAATTACTAAACCCACCAGGGTTGTTTGCCTGTACGGGGGTCGGTTTCAGTCCAGGGAGAAATGCGAATATAATTGCCTTCTACTTGTACGTGAGCTAATTGCAAGGGAAGAGGCGCAGGACCTCGTAAGACTTTGCCTTGTGCATCGTAACGAGAACCGTGACAGGGGCATTGGAATTGATTGTCATTGCCATTCCAAGGGAAAGTACAGCCTAGATGGGTGCAATTATCGACAATTCCCCAAGGATGCAATGTTCCATCTTCTCTCACGGTGAGATAAGTAGGTTCTCCAGCTAACCCTGCAACTAAAGCGCGAGTTCCAGGTGGTTCTGCTAAAATTTGCTCAGCCGGAATAATATTCCCGTTAATGTCCTTAGCAATAATTGAACCATCTTCACCCACTTCTGAAGGTGGGATGAAAAATTTACCGACGGGATAAAGAGTTGCGCCAGCAGTAGCAGCAACGGCTGCACCAGTCAAAAAATTGAGTAGCTGCCTGCGGGACATTGATGGACTTTCTAAGGGAAGACTTCCTTCCATTGGTTCATACCTCCATATTGCTTATTAGATTTAACAAATAGCTAATAGCTAACAGCTTATTTAGTTTTGTTGAGGATTACGAGTATTAATGCCCAACAGGCCATAAAGCATACAAGAGCCAGCTAGAGCAGTAATTGCCAAGACAGCAGCAGCAATAGTTAAACCAATACCTAAAGCTGAACCACTATAAATTATCAACCCGAAATAAGCAAAAGCAGTGGCTAAAAGAAGGCGAATGATGCGATCTACTGTTCCTACATTGTTAAACATGGTTATTTTCTCCTTAAAATTAAACTATTTTTCTTTGCAGATATCTAACTAACTTTGAACAACAAAATCAGGCGAAACCAAACGTTCCATTGCTGCCTGCATCTTTTGGCTGGCATTGAGAGCAATTTCTTTGGCTTTGGGACGTTGTTGTGATGAAGAAGTTTATACGACCTAGTTTTGATTATATAACTATTTAGTCATTTAGTCAAATAATGGGAACATTTCATCGATACCAGTACGTACAGGTCAAGCGATCGCCAGTGACGAGGGGAGAGCCAATACTGCTCGGGTAAAAAATTGTCTCTAGTTCTCGCGACTTGGCAAAAATTGTTGGTCGAGCTCATTTCACTTTTACTACCTCCAAAACACGGCCATTAGCGATTGCCTGAATTTCTCCTTCAGCTAAGGGAATCCAGTTTTCCTTAGTCAAGGGAACGCTCGCCACTAATAATACTTCTTGTTTGTCGTCTCCCAAATTGAGGACACTCCAGAGCTGAATAACATCTGTTGGAGTTGATAGCTGGACTTGTAAAGGCTGATTAGTGGAGTAAGAGCAAGGAATCTGTAATTCCTGAAGGCGTTTGGCAACAAACCAGCGATCGCCCCCATTAACTGTGACAAATTGACTCGATTCTAAAGGAAAGTTATTTGAATTCATTGATGCGGACAAATAAATAAGATTGTCATGGTTTCCTTACTTGGCCTAACAAATAATTGAAAAATTTTATTAATAGAAGAGAAAAGTTTTCGGAGGGCTTGTCCCCCGAAAAAGAATATTCTGCTCTCTAGTCAGTTCGGTAAGTTCTCAGATCAGGTGTGAGTTAACACTCGATCGAACAGAGCAAACCAACCTATAATAATTGCTCCTAATAAAGTAAATTCAACCACTAAAGCCAATCGAAGATTCAATGTTCCCAGAAAATAAGTCAATCCAGACAAACAAAGAAATAAAAGCGGTAAACCGATTAACAATTCACAAACTTGACGGGTTTTCATCTTTCAAACACCTCCCGCTAGGTTATTGTCAAGGAGGAGGATGCTATTTTTCTGGATGGGATTTGAAGAAATATCACACTCTCCCCATCTTTATTATCGCTCTCTCTATTGCTTCTGTATCTCAATAAAGATTTATTGAAAGAAAAATTATAAAGAGTTATTTCTCAAGGGAAAAGATCGTTGAAAATAATGACTATCATTGTATGAGAAGTCGATGGCTGATGGCTTGATCTTCTTGGGTTGGGAGAGTTGTAACAATCTGGCTGAGGGAGGAAGGGGGTACAGATGGTCAATTGGGGGTATGTCTTCATGGTGACACTATGGGTAGGAAGCTTATCCCTAAGCGGGTGTAGCCAAGGTCAGACCCCGACCTCAACGGACAAGAAACTTCAAATCATCGTTAGTATCTTGCCACAGAA
>NZ_PRLH01000066.1 GCF_003013815.1 Cyanothece sp. BG0011
AGCAACTGGGGGTAAAAACCAAAATCTTTTTTGATATTTTTGTTCATAAGCTTGACATAAATTCCGTGATATGCCTAAACATAAATCTGATTTTTCTAATAGTTCTCTTGTTAATTCATCAGAAATATTATTCACATAAATATTTTGATCATCCATGATATACATACAGAGAGGAACATGGAATATATCCTTGAGAGCGATCGCTGTTAACATATCATCTGGATAGTAAGGAATACATAGTATCCTTTTGGGTTTTTTGTGACTAAAGGTTTGAGAAACTGTCTCTAAAATTTCAGCCCGACTAGAGTTATGATAAGCTAGGCAGTAATCAGATTCGCCAAAGGATTGCTGACCTTCATAAAGATTACGGGAGCGCAAAGAAATTACTTGGGAGGAATCAGAAAAGATGCGCTTAACTAAGATTCCCACTCCTTGACGGTCATTGACTTCACAATGAGTAATGATAAAATCGAAGCTGTTTCGGGAGTGATTCAACTTATTTTCCTGGTTATTGTCTTGATTAAGATTATCAATCAAGGAAGTCAGATCATTTCTGAGTTGCTGTTGCTCATGTTCTAACGATGTAATATCCATTGTTTAGTATTATTAGCGATATTAAGACTATTCTATTACAGTTGAGTGACGAAAAAAATGAACTTTTGAGCCATGCTAAGGGCAAGTTTTTAAAATCAATATTTAACAATAAAAGGAGATTTGACGCATATTATTGTCGATACCGACAACACTACCGCCTCGATTACAGAAAAACCGAACAGATTCAGAACCAATTAAACCAGCAGAGCCTGTTACCAAAGCAATTTTCATAGTGTATATTTTTAAATTAAAAAGCTAATTCACAGAATGTAAGGTATTCTAAACTAGCCTAGAATCTTTTGTAAAGAACTAGGTAGTGATTCCCATGTCGTCAAATCATTTAAGATAGGGCTTGCTGAATAATTGCGATAACTCACATCTTACACCTTCGCTAAAACTAGCTAGTTTGTCAGCTATCAGCCATCAGCCATTTTCAGACAACACTGTTCGCGCTAAAGCCGAAACGGAGTGAGGAACTGCTGAGTGCTGAATACTAAATGCTTACATTTTTTAGTTTTTATGTAAGGCGTGCAAGATATCAGGATAAGGTAGTTCTGACAAGGGTTTGAACCCTCTTTGGGTTCAAAAAAGTGCAAGGGAATAAGGACTAGAAACCAAAACATACATTTATCGTTCTTCAACTAAATCTGAAAGAGCAAGTTCAACCGTATAAAGTGATTGCTGTAAACCTTCAATTTTTGTTCGATGCATTACCATATCCACTGCTTTTATAGCTGGACTTCCTGCTTTTCCTATTAGTGATTAAACTACCCCGAATCTTTTATTTATCAAAATTAATTCTTTCTCTTTCTACCACTAAAGGACGTTTTAGCATTCTCTTATTCATGAGTCCAATATATTCTCCTAGCATTCCAATGAAAAAGAGTTGAACAGAAGCAAGGAAAAATAAACCAACAAGAATGGCAGCTGTTCCGATAGGAAAATAATCCCAAAAAAGGATTTTTAAAATTAAGGTCACACCGGCAATTGTTAAGCTACACAGAGATAGAAAACTTCCTAAATAAGTCGCCACTCGTAAAGGAAGATTAGAATAAGTGGTGATCCCTAACATTCCAACATCATAAAGTCGGTAAAAATTAAAACTACTTTTTCCTTGTGTTCTTACATTTTGCTGGTATTTAATAATAGTTTTATTAAAGCCTATTTCTGAAATAAGCCCCTTTAAGAAAGGATAAGGATCATTGATGGAACGAAGAATTTCAATCACTTGGTGATCATATAAACCAAATCCATTAAAATTAGACACTAATTCGACTTCTTCTGATAAAATACCTGCCAAAAAATAATATAATCTTCTCAAATTAAAGACAATAAAATTTTCTTTACTTGAACTTTTTACCCCTAAAACGACTTGATAGCCTTCTTCCCATTTTTTGATAAAATCAACCATTAAACTAGGGGGATCTTGTAGATCGCAGAAAATTAAAACAACTGCATCTCCTTCGGGTTGAATTAAGCCATAAAAAGACGAACGAATAAAGCCAAAATTTCTGGCATTCACAATAACCTTTACATTAGGATTTTGTTCAGCAATCTTTTTTAAGATACTGACAGTTTTATCCTGTGAACCGTTATCAATAAATAAATGTTCATAATCATAATCTTTGAGGTCTTTAAAAATGTTTTTAACTTCAGCATGAATTCGCTCAACGTTTCCTTCTTCGTTATAACAAGGAGTGACAACACTAATCAGTTTTTTACTCATTGATATTATTCCTAATTAAAATAATTCAAAAAATCATATCACACTTTAATCATAGATGAGATTAATTGTTTACCACTTTTAATCGCTTGATCACTCCATAAATACTGCCATAAGCCAAACCGACCAACTGGTTTAACCTCATGTTTTTTCATCCAATCATGAATGACTTTTACGGCTGCTTCTCGTTGAAAATCAAAAATAACATAACCATACTTCACATTAACTTGCCATGCGTGTAGAATGGCTGATTTTTTTAAAATACCGCATTTTTCTAAATCAGAAATGACCCTTTCTACCACATTTTCAGACGGTAAAGGCCGACTGTTACCATAGGGAACTTCTGCTTGGATAGCGGTACAATTTGGGGGAGCATTAAATTCTGATAAATTCGAGTAAAACGTCACTCTAGGGACGATAATATCTTCATCGTAAATATAAAGCCAATGATAGGGTAAAAGGGCTGGTTCTTGAAGCGCAATATTAACTAAGGCAATAGAAGTACATTGGAGTTGATTGGCCGCTGCTTTTACAGCGTCAGGTGCATCCGAAACTAAGCGTACAAATTCCGGTAGGGGTAGAGAACTAATTAGCGTATCACCAAAATTAACTGATGGTTGTTGGGCAAATGATAATATCCGTTTTTTTAAATCAATTTCCGTGATGGTATGATTTAAGTTCAAATTTATTCGCTCTTCTGCTTCTTTCCAAAACCCACTATAAGCCCCATAACCTCCCTTTTTAGGATAGCGAAATTCAGTAAAATAATGACCACTATCACTTTGTAATCCTAATGAGCCATCAATCACTCGTTTGAGGCCAGGTCTTGCGACTCTTTCTCCAGCCCATTGATAGGTCATTTTTTCGGGTTCTACTGTCCAAAATTTGCGCGTATAAAGATGGGTAAAATGATCGGCAAAGTATTTTCCTTGTCCTTGTTCACACCAATCACGATAGGTTTTTAATGGCAATTCATTTGCTTCTCTGGCTTCAATAAAAGAGACTAGGGCATCTCGATTAACTTCGGGGGGTAAATCACATAAATTACAAATGGCAGGATGTCTAACCCAGTGGCCTTGATAATAGTTACCTGTTAACGCTTTTTTAATAAAAAATTCGCCATCAACAGCTTTTGCTAATAAGTCTTTAACATAAGTATCCTTGGTAAAAGAAACATGAGGTCCATAATCAAAAACAAAATCTTTCCACTGCATAGAGGATGCTGTTCCTCCAAAGCTATCTCTTTTTTCATATAAAGTTGATTTTCCTGAAAAATGATAGGCAGAGGATAACCCTGAAAATCCTGCTCCTAAAATGGTTAAATGTTCCATAAGGTTAACTCCTATGAATGTTGATGTCTGTTTAAATAAGCATTAATTGTTGATAATAAACCTTGCTCTAAAGTAGATTGAAGTTGCCAACCTAAAGAAGTTAATTGACTAATGTCTGCTTGAGAGTGCATCACTTCTTGGGGACGATAAGGAATTACCCCAAAGTTTAATTTTGTTCGAGATTGAGTCATTTTATGAATCATTTCGACTAATTCACGGATAGAAACCGCTTCCCCACTTCCTAATTCATAATCTTGAAAATAGCCAGACTGTTGATGGGCTTGATCGAGTAAAATGAGATAAGCAGAGACTACATCCTCTATGTAGATAAAATCTCGTTTTTGTTCCCCTGCGGTTAACTCTAATTTTTTAACATTATTCAAACAACTATTAATGACATAACTGGTAAATTTTGAGTCATCATCATCCTCACCATACATATGTTCGAGTTTGATATTGACAAAGCGAATTTTCTCCAAATTTGCAAAATATTGTCCCCATTCCCTTAAATGCTTTTTAGATAAAGCATAGGGATTGAGAAACTTATCTAAAACCGTATCAGTATTAATAAAAGTCGGAATATTGTATTTAATCGCTCTTTCTAATAATTGTAAGGGGAATAGGGTATTTGTTTGAGCTAAATAACTGATATTTTCTTTATTTCTTCCATAACAAGTGGCGGTATGAATAATAGCATCAATTGAGGGAATATCTTGAAAAGGTTGAGTAAAATCTATGGTATCTAAATCATAACTAATTAATAGAGGTAAAATTTCTTGAAGTCGCCAAGTATTAGAAAAACTTCGCTTCATAATAATAACTTTGTGTCCTTGTTTGAGAAGTCCTTTAACTAAATGACTTCCTAGAAAACCCGTTGCACCGGTTACTAAAATCGTTTGACTCATAATCATTAAATACTTATAAAATTATCAAAAATTGAAATTTATAATCTGTTAGTATCAATGCCTATTTCTATAACAATAGTAAGATTTTCCCTTTCTCAATGGGGGGTATAGCTACGTCGAATTTCTCCTGATGGGATAAACTTTACTGAAGAAATATAAACCCAGTCAGAGGCTTTAAAAAGATCAAGCACACGGGCGCAAGCATACGCGCCCTTATAACCCATTTAGATCACTGATCGTCCATTATTTTTTACAAAAAGTTTTAATCGTGTCAGCGACATAGGTTAACATTTCTTGAGTTAATCCAGGGAAAACACCAATCCAAAAGACACAATTCATGATTTTATCAGCGTTACTTAAATCTCCTACGACACGATAATTTAAGCCTTGATAAAGGGGTTGACGCAATAAGTTACCGCCAAATAAAAGCCGTGTACCGATGCGATTTGCTTCTAAGTGTTGCACTAATTCATTACGGGTAAATGGTGCATCTTCTTTAACAAAAATGGGGAAACCAAACCAACTGGGGTCAGAATTTGGTGCAGCTTTTGGTAAGATTAAGACATCTTGAACCCCTTGTAATTGTTCATAGAGAAAATTAAAATTATCTTTGCGTTTCTGAACAAATTCAGGTAATTTTTCCAATTGCGCCACGCCAACAGCGGCCTGCATATCAGTCATTTTCAAATTATAACCCACATGAGAATAAGTATATTTATGGTCATAGCCAAACGGTAATGTTCCTAATTGCCAACCAAAGCGTTTATTACAAGTATTATCCACCCCCGGTGCGCACCAACAATCTCGTCCCCAATCGCGGAAAGATTCCACTAATTTTTTTAATCGGGTATCATTCATTAAAACCGCACCCCCTTCACCCATTGTCATGTGATGAGCCGGGTAAAAACTGACGGTTGCTAAGTGACCAAATGTTCCGGTTTTTTGTTCATTATAAGTGCTTCCGACTGCATCACAATTATCTTCAATCACCCAAAGATCATGTTTTTGAGCAAAAGCCATAACTGCTTCTAAATTAAAAGGATTTCCCAAAGTATGAGCAATCATGATTGCTTTTGTTTTGTCTGATAAAGCAGATTCTAATTGATCAATATTTAAGTCGTAACTCGGTAATTTTACATCCAAGAAAACGGGAACGAGTTGATTTTGAAAGATAGGGTTAACTGTTGTCGGAAAACCAGCCGCAACCGTGATCACTTCATCCCCCGGTTTTAGCCGTTTCTCTCCTAATTTGGGAGAGGTTAACGCACTAAGGGCAACTAGATTTGCAGAAGAGCCAGAGTTAACTAATAGACAATGTTTAACCCCCATCCATTCGGCAAATTTGGCTTCAAATTCGGCAGCATAACGTCCAGTTGTTAACCAAAAATCAAGGGAAGAATCCACTAATTTAACTAACTCTTGGTCATCAAAGACTTTACCTGATACAGGAACATAAGTTTGTCCCGGAATAAAGGTTTTATCCTTAAATTTGAATTGATAATACTCTTGGACAGCATCAAAGACTTTTGAGCGTAATTCTTGTTCAATGGCTGCATTGGGACGTGAAATGGATTGAGTCATGAGTTTTGCTAAAATTAAAGTAATGAATATAGTTTAAGAGAATATCAAGAAAAATTAGACCAACATTTTCTCAGGAATTAAGCGATTAATAGATAGTTTCATCCAGTTGGGTAAAGTAAGAAGAAAACCATACAAGAAATACAACCATAACAACCAATTAACCAATTCGTCAATTAAGAATTGATGAGCTAAAGGACTTAGATAAAATGTTGCTAGAATTCCTAATAAACCAAAACTAGAAGGAATGGCTAATTGAGGACTATCTTGCTTAATCCATTGGATAATTTGAGGAATGGCAAAGATTAAAAATGCCAATTTGTAATCAAATGAAATAGTTGATAGAAATAGTCCCAAATAAATACTACTACCTATGCGAAAAGCATCTAACGCTCTAGAATCAGGTAGTATTGTCTTTGATGGTAAAAAGTTTTGTTTTTTTAAAGAATTGGTATTCATAATATCTTTAAAAACTGTCGGGACAACTTTCCTGAAGATAAAAAAAGCAAATCCAGCTAAAGCAAGAATCAACCCAAAAATAGCAAAAAGATGTAATTTTCTCGTCAATATCCAAGAAAGAGAGAAGATAAGAGACAATTTATTCAACAATATTTCATATCCAAACGAATACCATGTAAAAATATCTCTATAGTTCTGGGCAACGGATATTTCGCTTTTAATACTATAGATGTAAATGGCTGAAAGGGTGAACAAAGGCAAAAAATAGAGAATAAAAATTTTTCTGGTTTCTTTCAAGATAATTGTTAAGGAGAAAAAAGAAAAAATCTTTAAGGCAGTTGGAATGAGTAACCCAATATACCCTAAAATTCTTACCCATCTTTGCTGACTTTGTGCCATTTGTAAAGTTAAAAATACCATAGCATAGATAATAAGATCGAGATTTCCTCGTTCAATTAACAGCATCACTGGAGGTGAACAGAGAATTAAACTGTAAATAATACCTTCATAAAGATTCAGTCGGCCAATCATCATAAAGGTAATAAAAAAAAATATAATCCCTAGTAAAATCCCAATCATAACAGTATGGCTTTCGTCTAATCCTAATCCTGTCAACTTCCACCAAATCCGAGGATATATTACAGGACGATCCCACGGGTCACAAGGATTTTCTAAGAGAACATCAAAACCCAATCGAGTACATTCAAAACCCGTTAATATTGCTCTTAAATCTGCAAAAGAAGGATTCATGGCTGGGACTTTTAACTTTTTCCAAACTTCCTGATAAGAAACAAAAAAGTTAGCGACAAATAGGAAACCAAAATAGCTTAAAAAGGAAAGAGATACCCACATTCTACCATCAATGTTTGAAGGCTGATTGAGCATCCGTTTTACTTGATCATGAATAGATTGGGTGATTTTCATAAAATTTATGCTTCAACCAAATGCGTTAATTAATGGCTTCTGAGCATCGTTTTGATACGCTTTAATCTGCACCTGAGTTAAGGCTTGAAATTGCTCTTTATCCCCGACAGAGATTTGATTGGCTTGATAATACCAATTAACGGTTTTTTCAATGGTTTGCTCAAAATTCCAGACAGGTTGCCAGTTTAAAGTATGAAAGGCTTTATCGGTCACTAAATTGAGTAATTTGGCTTCATGCACTGCATTCGGGTCAGATTGATCTAACCACTCACCTGACCAATGGGATAAAATACATTCAACTAAATCTTTGACTGAACGATTAGAAGCCAAAACAGGACCAAAATTAAACGCCCCATAGAGCTTATCTTGATCTTGCTCCCAATTAGGAGTTATCAGTTGTTGGTAGATACGCTCTGCTAATGATAAATACCCCCCTAATGGTTCAAGGACGTGCTGCCATGGCCGGGTTGCTTGGGGATTTCTGACGGGAATTGCTTCCTTAGCCATTAATGACCGCATTGCATCGGGGACAATGCGATCTTCTGCCCAATCTCCGCCACCAATGACGTTACCTGCTCTGACGCTTGCAATCCCTATGGGAGTTTGACAGGTTTTAAAGAAAGAATTCCGCCAAGATGCGATCGCCAGTTCGGCACCTGCTTTACTGGAACTATAGGGGTCATAACCCCCTAATGGGTCATTTTCCCGATAGCCATAGACCCATTCACGGTTTTCATAGCATTTATCAGTGGTGATAAAAATAGCGGCACAGGGATGAGTTAGGGTTTTGAGGGCTTCCAAAACATGAATGGTTCCCATAACATTGATATTCCATGTTGCCACTGATTCAATGTAGGAACGTCTGACTAAAGGTTGTGCCGCTAAGTGAAAGATAACATCGGGTTGCCAAGGTTGAATTAGACGAGAAACCAACTCACCATCGCGTATATCACCAATATGATGACTAAGATGCTCAGATAAACCCAATTGTTCAAATAAAGCAGGGCGAGTATTCGGTTCTAAACTGAGTCCTTTGACCTCAGCCCCCATTAAAGTTAACCAAAACGACAGCCAAGATCCCTTAAATCCTGTATGTCCCGTGAGAAAAACCTTTTTCCCCGACCAAAATGACGAATTTACCATACTTTCCACCGAGCTTTTCCAGATTCATAAAGATTGTTCAGTAATTCAAGTTCGCGGTAGGTATCCATACACTGCCAAAACCCATCATGACGATAGACAGCGAGTTCACCTAAGGCAGCTAAGGTTTTTAAAGGTTGTGCTTCAAAAATGGTGTCATCACTCTCAATTAAATCCAAAACTTTACGACTTAGCACAAAATAGCCCCCATTAATCCATCCTTCAGTGGTTTGGGGCTTTTCTTTAAAGAAACTAACCATATTGTCTTCGATCATCAGTTCACCGAAACGAGACGCAGGACGAACGGCTGTAATGGTAGCTAGTTTGCCATGACTGTAATGATAATCAAGAACATCTGCAATATTAAGATCACAGACACCATCCCCGTAGGTGGCTAGGAAAATGTCACTTCCCATTTGATCTAAATAGGGGGCTAACCGCTTTAAACGTCCCCCTGTCATCGTTTCTTGCCCTGTATCGACTAACCATAAACGCCAATCTTCTTCTGAGTGGCCATTGTTCAGTTTTGTGACCTGTTTAGTCCCTAATTCTAAGAGAACATCATTATGATTCCAATCGTAATTAAGGAAATATTCTCTGAGCATATTTCCTTTATAGCCTAGACATAACATGAAGTTTCTAAAGCCGTAATAGGAATAGGTTTTCATGATATGCCAGATAATGGGACGATCTCCCACATTAATCATGGGTTTAGGACGAAATTCCGTTTCTTCTCGCAATCTTGTTCCTTTTCCCCCACATAAGAGAGCGACAGGAATATCTATTGGAGACTTCTTAATCGTTAAATTAACGGGCTGCATGACCATAATCTACCTACTATTTAATTATAATGGACAAAAATGGACAAAAATGGACAAACATGATAAGACAGTTCAAGTACCTACGCATAATAGCAAATCCGAGTAGTGTTGTAAAAATAGGGTGGCCTTGCCCAATCAAATCCCTCAAAGTTGACGAAATAGATAGGCATTTTGAGGAAATGACGGAGAATTAGCTAGTTGAATTAGGATTTTTTCAATTAATGATGATTCTTTTACAAAGTCATATTCCATCAGAGGAACTGAATCAGCTTTTAATGACTTGATAGATTCAGGGGGATAAAGGCCAGGGAGTAATACAATTAATTCATTTTTTTGAGGCTCATTTGCTGAAAAACATGGAGTCACATCAGTCCAAGATGCACATTGATTTTTGGGAAATTGGTTAGGACTTTTAAGGGTTAAGGTCGTTTTTTTTGAGATAAGACTCTGTGAAGGTGGAGTACGAGAATCAATCATCATCCTATGTGATCCTTCTTTAGCTTTAGGATAAAACTGAAAACCTTTATAATTTAAATATCGAGAAAAGTAAAAGATAGTTGTATTATCTATGTATACACCATCTGACTTTGAGTTTGGAAAAAATAGAACAAAAGAATTTTCAGAACTGCTTTCTGTATGATCTGCAATAGCACGGGATAGTTGAATATTTCCTTGAACTACTGATCTTCTGTTCAGAAGAAGTCGGGAGCTAGTTTTAACATATTGACTTAATGAAACAAACAATAATAATGATGTCAAAAATATAAGAATTAATTTTTTAAAATGTAAAAATTTACGTTGTAAAATAATAACAAAAAACTGATAAAGGGAATCACTCAAGTAAAGAGTTGCGATGAGTAAAACAGGAGCAATATATTCCGGTCTAAATTCCGAAACGACTTTTAGTTTGACATAAACCAAAAAATATAAAGTTGCGCCGACGGCTAGTGACTCTTGTATTGAATCTATACTTTTGTGCCGAAAAATTTGATAAATAACTTTACTAATAAATATCAGGAAAAATGCAATTAACAAAAAGTTGGCTTTTATGTATATCATAAATACATCAAATAAGGATCGATCAGGAAATAAAACATGATCAAATCTTTGTGTTATGTAAGGTGCAACTTCTATTTGATAGTTAAGAAAAAAGATAATTGAAAGAATTAGGATGCCAACATCGATATAATTTCTCCAAAAAAAGTTTTGTATTGCCTTTCTATGAAAAATATTTTTATCATAAGAAAAACTAAAGATCATTCTTGTAATGGCAAAGCCACTTAACATGACAAAAACTGGCTCTTTATAGTAAAGACAGAACTGAGCAAAAATAAAGGCACTATACATATAAAAACGACGATATCTATTATCATTGTTTATTGCGTGTATATAAGCCCATATTAAAAGTGCTAGAAAAAATACGACATTTCGTTCTGTATTAGCATTAGTATGGATAACAAAACAACTAACAAATGCAGGATTAATCAGAATAAAAAATAGGGTGACATACCGATACCAAATAGGAAATTTAGATAAAATCTGGTAAATAGCCCACACAAGAATGACAAGCTGAAAAACTGAATAACCTCGATAAACTAAGAAAGATTTACCCAATAAAGCCAGAAAGTTATACTCCTGTAAACCCCAAGGAACAAACCTACCTGAGTCTCTCCAGATCATGAAACCACCGGCTATGCCTCTTAAAGATAAATCTGTAAAAAACATCTCGTCTAGGTACGCAAAATCTTCTTTATAGAAAATCAAACCAATATACCCAATTAAAAAAAGGACAAAAATCAAGGTAGGAATGATAAATCTGGGGTCGCAGTAAATCCCTAAGCTTAAACTGACTATTTTGATGAATAACGGATGAAGATACAGAAGTATCTTTTATGTTATAACTTATGTTCTTTCTAAAAAAAAGATAAATGATTTCGTATCCGACTATTAGAATAAGAGGGGTTAAAAAAAATACTAAAAAAAGCCGACTCTCATTTAAGAAGTTATTAAGAATACCAGTGAGCATAATTTTAATTGGATTTTATTTAAGTAACTAATACTAAGCTTATCCATCTTCTGTCAAACCGGCAATTCTCATTTTGAAGAAAAGAACAACCGGTTTCTCTCGTTGATGTAGAAAACCAGGGTAAGCTCCTAACATCCGCTTGACAGAAAGCATTGAGAACATTCATCATATAGTTGTTGTTCATAGCAGCTTGTTTCATTTTCCGACGAAGACTGCGTTTAAATGTTTCCTCTTGATGGAAAATACATTCCTCTGGGTTACGAGTAAAACTATCATAGTAAGTTGTTTCTAGTTAATTCGATCAAATTAGTTTCAAAATCAATTATTATTTAGAGTGAAAGTTTATCACATATCTTAATTATGAAAAAACTTATCATCATAGACCACTCCTTATGTAATCTGCAAGGACATCATTACGAATGTAGTCTATCCGTTGCTGAAGCAGGAGCTAGACAAGGATATGAGTCTATTATTGTTGCTAATAAGGCTTTTCCAAAAACGTTATATCCTGATTATATTAAAGTAATTTCAGCCTTTGAAGTCGATTGGTTTGATAACCCAGTGTTTTCTAAACAAAAAAGTAATATATTAGATTTTTTTGAATTTTTACAAAATAATCCTCTAGAAAATTTATCAGAAAAAATAAATCATAAATTCCAATTTTATTTTAAATATTGGGAATTAAACCAACCTAAATTAAAACTCCTTGTAGAGAAAATTAAAGGAAGTACCTCAAGATTAGTGAATTGGATACAACAAGATATTATTTTATTACGATCTATTCCCTTTTCTAATACCTTATGGGGAATCTTTAAAATTATTTGGGGGTTATTTCGATATATATTATCTGTATTTTTAAAAAAAATAAATCAAGTCTTAAGTAAACTATTTACTCCAAAAACTGAAAGCTTCAAGGACAGTTTGTCTAAAGTTTTACAAGCTATCAAAGCAACGCCAGAGGATGAAATATTTATTCATACTATAGGTATTCATCAAGTTGAAGAAGTCTATCATTATTTAACTTCTCAGAATCTATCTAAAATGCCTCGCTTTCATATTCTTTTACGTCGAGATATTGATGATCCTTTAGTGGTTTATGCTCCAGGAATGGGATTAAAAGCTATTTTTGAACATTGTTATCAATCTAAAGTTTGGCCTGATAAAATACAATTTTATACAGATACTGATGACTTGATTCAACGCTATAATAGTTTAAGTGAGGTCAAATTATATAAAATACCTATTCCTTTTAGACAAGAAAAATTAGAGCAAATAAAAAAGAAATCAAATACAGATCAACCTGTTCATCTTGTTTATTTAGGGGATGCAAGACCAGAAAAAGGTTATCATTATTTACCGAATATTGTTGAATCTTTATGGACAGATTATATTCAACCTGGAAAAATTAAAGTAACCATTCAATCTAATTTTAGCATTGAGGGAGGAGAAGGCTTAATTCCTCAAGCTCGTTTAGCTTTAGAAAGATATCCAGACAGTAAAGTAAAATTAATAAAAACGGCTATGTCTGCTGATGCTTATTATCAACTTTTAGCAGAAGCTGATGCTTTAATTTTACCCTATGATACTAATAGTTATCGTTTCCGCACTTCAGGGGTATTAACAGAAGCTTTAGCAGCAGGAAAACCCGTTATTGTTCCTGAAAATAGTTGGTTAGGAAAACAAGTAGACTCATCAAGAGCAAGTCTTTATGAAAACCCTCATGAAATACCTAAAAAAGTTATAGAAATTGTCGAAAATTTAGAAGGATTTTCAGAGTCAGCTAAAACATTTTCTAAGGGATGGCTTGAAAAAAATTCTCCTGATAGTTTAGTTAAAACTTTACTAGACAGCAAAGACAATAATTATGTTAATTATGAAGAAAACAATGAATTAAAAAATGATACAAATAATCAAATAGTTGTTGAGAATAAACCGAGATTATTGCCTAAAGTTTTGTTAGTAATAGAAAGTGATTTTTTATTAGATCAAGAGTTTTATTATCATTCTTTTTGTAACTATCTTGAATATTTAGGAAGTTGTGATTATGAAATTTATGGATTATTTTTTACCAATAAGCAAGAACGAAAAGGAGAAAATTACGAACCTTTTTATCATCAAATTTATCCAGTTATTGATCAACTATTTCAAGATTTCTCAGTTAACCTAAAACAAAGATGGATTGTTGATTATGCTTCTCCTAATATAATTCCTTACAATCTTAATCTAAAAGAATATATTCAAGAGACTTTAAATAATCAAAAAAGTTTTAAAAGAGATTTAATTGAACGATATAATCTAAGTATTCCATCAGATTTGAGTCAATTACTACAAACTAATCAATTTGATGTTATTTTTCTGAATTCTATTGTTAGTTACAGTATTATTGATCGATTCAATATAACACAATCTTCAATAATTTGTGAAGTTCCTGAAATTGCATCTTATCAATATGCTGTCAATAATCATCGTGATATTTCTCAAGAAGACTATGAATTAGAATGTCAATTACTGAATCAATGTGATGCTTTAATTTTTTATCATCAATATGAACTAGAAAAAGTAAAAGAAACCATTAATAAGCCCAAAGGATATGTTATTAGTGGGGATCAAAATTTAGATCAAAGTAATGATTTTCAAATCATAGATAAAGTATTTAAATCTTTACTTAATGATCCAGCTATCTGCCAAAAAACAATAGGTAAAAAAGTAGCAATTTTATATCCTTGGGGGATATTTTAGAGCGAAAAAGTGGTGCAAGTAAACGGGTTGGTTTACTCATTGATTATTTGAAGTCCCAATCTTATCAGGTGTGGTTATTTACCACTGGAGACGCTCAAGATTTTAGACAGAATGGTGTCCATTACACTTACTATCAACAATCTTATCAAGATTATTGTTTAGTTAACGACCTTTATAAAGATGCTTATCAATCATGGTTTGATGCTTTAAATTTTGAAACTGATCAAAACCATCAAACTTCAGAAAATTTAGAATCTTCAGAGCATTGGTTACCTTGGATATACTATCAATATCGCTTTGATTCAGGATTTATTAATTATGTTAAAAAATTAGCAAAATGGGCAGACACCGTGATTTTAGAATATCCATTTTGGGCGTTAACGGTTGGTGATATTTGTCAGCAATATCAAACTCAATTAATAATTACGGCACATGATATTTTAGCCCAACAACTTGATCAAAATACCCTACTCGGAAAAATTGCTTTGACAGAAGAAATTAAAGCCTTGCAACAAGCCGATAATCTCATCTGTGTTTCTCAAGACGATCGAGCTTTTTTAAAACAATATCATTTATCTTCTCTTGTTATTCCTAACCCCGTTGATATTAACCAAGAGACTGATGAAAAATCAATGGAACATTTATCTTTAAATAAGATCAAACAACCCTTCTGTTTATTCGTTGGCAGTCGTCATGATCCCAATATTGAAGCTGTAAAAATTATTCAACAAATAGCCAAAGACTTTGCTAGTCAATATCGTGATCTTGTTTGTCAATTTGTGATTGTAGGAAGTTGTTGGGAACCCGAAGAGAAGCATAATTTTCTCGCTAAGGGAAGAGTCAGTGATCAAGAACTTTCCGCGTTATATTATCGTGCGAACCTAGTTCTTTCACCCATTCTATCCGGCACAGGAACCTCTTTAAAAACCGTTGAAGCCATGGCCTACGGAAAAGTCGTTTTAGGCACAACCATAGCTTTTCGAGGCTATCCTGTAACGTCTGGGGAACAATGTATTATTTGCGATCGCCTAGATGAATATGGCCCTTTAATTGCTCAATGGTTAAATAATAGTCAAAAAAAGAAAAATATAGCTAAAAACGCCCAAGCATTTGCCAAAAATTATGATTATCGTCACTTATATTCTTCCTATAAACAGCTAATTGAAAAATCCGATAAACTCATCAGGGAACTTCCAGAAATCAGTCAACGTCAGCAACAGCATTGATAGGTAATCTAGATTGTATTTTAGATGACCAAAATCCCATAATCTTACATCAGTTCTCATAAACTAATGGGAGGTTAAAGATTAAAATTACTCACTCCCTATCAAAGAAGTTGACAAACGCTCTAGTTGTGCCTAACATTTTACGAATGCCATCATCAGCCTTAACCATAGAATTAATTGATTCTCTCAAGCAAGGCCTGATTATAATAAAAAGTGATTAATTAGTATCTTATGAAAGTCCTAATTGCTGATTTCGATTTATTTAGCAAGGTTGGCGGTGGTCAAACCTTTTACCGCAGTATCATTAAAAAAAATCCTCAAATTCAATTTTATTATATTGCCGAAAAAGAGCCATTAAACCAACCTAAACCCAGTAATGCAACAGGGATTCCCTATAAAGAGCAATTTGTAATTAATGACTTTAAAAACTTTTTTGAAGTAACCCCCCCTAAATGGGTAGAACGAGCTTTTGTGATGGCCAGTAATATTGCTGTCTCGGCCCAAAATCAACAATTTGATATGATTGATGTGCCTGATTATGAACAATGGGGTATTTTTCTAAGGCCAGCTTTACAACGATATGGCATCAAATTTAATCGTATTGCCCTGTCAATGCACGGAAAAATATCAAAAACCCTTCGCTTAGATTGGTTTGACTGGGGCCAAGCTAATATTCCCCTTGATTTGCAAGAAAAAATGCAGTATAAAGCTGCTGATATTCGCTACGGAATTAGTAAAAGTTATCTCGATGAATGGCAAGAAGATATTGAAGAATTAGACAGTCATTATTATAATCCCCTTCACTTTTTTGATCTGCCTCGGGCGACTCAATGTTTACCCTCGAACCAACCTCCGACTCTTAACTTTATCGGACGAACTGAAAAACGCAAAGGTCCCGATATTTTCATTGATTTAGCTTGGTGGTTGCCCGAAACTAGCTACAGTAAAGCCCAAATTATTGGCCCCCATAGCTATAATTATAATAATACGAAATCCTCTCAAAGTTATCTACAAGAGATGATCACCAATCGTCAGAGTAATTTGATGATGTGTCCCCCATGAAACGGGAAGAATTAACAGAATTATTTGCCAGTAAATCCTTAACAATACTGCCCTCTCGATACGATACGTTAAATTTAGTTGCCCTAGAATCTCTATTTTCAGGTTGTCCCACCGCCATTGGCAATGGGGCAGGGGTTTGTCGTTTTCTAAAAGAAAGCTTCCCTAACGTTCCTTTTCTTACCATTGATATTGATGATATTTATGCCAGTCTTCCGAATCTTCAAAAGGTTTTAGATAACTATGAAGACTATCGAGAAGAATTAGTTAATCAGTTATCTCAGGCTAATTTAGAAGTTAAAGATCCCGATTTAGAAGATATCTATAATAATACGTCGGTTTCCCACACAGCAACGCAAGAAGAATTAGCCCAATGGTACACTCAATTATTATCCTATTGGGAATCGGGTCAGGCTGGTTTTAGCATCTCCAAAATTCCTGTCATTAAAACAGCGAAAACCCAGGTTAAAAAGCAACTTAAACCCACCTATAAACAATTAAAAAATACCATAGGTCAAGCTAAAGCTAAACTAAAAAAGCCCCTCGAAGAACCCAAAACTGCCCAAACCATTAAATCAGTTCAATTATTTGAACAGTATAAAAACACATTCAAAGCTTCAGAATTAAATCAAAAAGATTTGGGGGCTAAAGTTAAACAATTTTGGAAACTGGCTTCGGCGTTTGGTGAAGCGGAACAAGGATTGCGTGATAAGCTAAAAAACGGCTACCGTATTGATCGCGTTCGGGCCTGGCGCGAAATTGCCCGTTTAGAAGAATTGCGAGGCAATGAATTAGTCTCTGCCACCTATAAATTAAGGGGTTTAAGGCTTTTAGACGGCGATCGCTTTGGGGATCTTCCCTATATTCTGAGGGTGTTACAGGAGAAAGGATTTACCCGTGAAGTCGAAGTTATTGATGCCATGTACGGGAAAGCAGGACAACGGGAAGAAAAGTGTTACGATTTCATCGAAAAAGCCCGGCAAGACAATTTACACAACCAAGAATGGGATTACGAAATATTTGATGATCGTCGCGATCGCTCAGAATATCGAGTTAGCATCATTGTTTCTTTATACAATGCAGCGGAGAAATTACCCCTATTTTTAAACACCCTACAACATCAAACCTTGATGCACTCAGGGGATGGGGAAATTATCCTAGTGGATAGTGGTTCTCCTGGGGATGAATATGAAGTCTTTAAACAACTGGCCCCACAGTTAAACTTACCCATTTTGTATGTCCGTTCCCAAGCTAGAGAAACCATCCAAACCGCTTGGAATCGAGGAATATCCTTAGCCAAATCCCCTTATTTATCTTTCCTGGGGGTAGATGAAACCATCTTACCCGATGCCTTAGAAACCCTAGCCCATGAGTTAGATAAAAATCCAGACATTGACTGGGTTATTGGTCATAGTTTAGTCACCAATGTGGATAAAAAAGGCAATTGGGTCAACGATATTATGCCCTACCATCGGACTCCTTATCAACAGGATTTAGTCTATTTAGAAACCTGTTATTTATCTTGGGTAGGAGCCTTATATCGTCGTTCCATTCACGATCGCTTTGGTTATTATGATGGTACCTTTCGAGGGGCAGGGGACACCGAATTTAAGAGTCGACTGTTACCCCATATTAAAAGTAAAGTCATTGATCGAACCCTAGGGGTTTTTTGGAATTATCCCGATGAACGAACCACCCAAAGTCCGGCGGCGGAAATTGAGGATATGAGAGCTTGGTATGTTCATCGAACCTTAGCCGGTGTTCGTTACGCGTTTGCTCATCGCACCCCAGAGGAAGTAGAACAATTAATTTACCTCTCCCTAGCCTATCGTAAATCCTATTGTGGTCATACCAGTAGTGATCTCGAATATGCTTATAATTTGAGTTTGTACTTAAAAGAAATCAATCCCCAATCAGAAGCGTTAAAGTATTTTAAAGGAATTGAAACCTTACTAGAGGCTTATCGTTCTTTAGATTGGATGCCTAAATTATCTCGATTTTCCCCGTTAGAAAAAGTCCTACAAACTCGCAATTTAGCGAAACAAATTCAAGAAGAACATTTAGGGACTTGGGACGAAGATAAGAGTTTAGGCTTAAAACCGGATTATCGAATTTTTAACGACAATCGCCACGAACAACACGCATTTTTATGGTTAACTAAAGTGGAGACAACAGAAGAATCATGAAACAACTAAAAGAATGGTTTAAAGCCAAACTCAGCAAAGCCTTAGCCCCGGAAATTGACCAACAATTACAACTCAATCAAAAACTCGAAGAAGTCCGACTGTATGGTATTTCTCCCTGGTATCAAGGCAACTTTTGGGAACCCCCGGTACAATTAGCCTTAAGAGACTTGTGTTGTCCTGGGGATGTGGTTTTTGATGTGGGAGCAAATTTCGGCGGTTTAACCACCGTTATGTCCCGTATGGTGGGACCCAAAGGGGTGGTTTGTTCCTTTGAAGCTAGTCCGAGAATTGTGGATAAATGCCAGCGTAATATTGTGCTGAGTGGGTGTAGTAATGTGCAGTTATTCCATGCTGCGGTTTATTACAAATCCTACAGCAAAGTTCCTATTTATTTAGGTAGTCATCTTAACGATAGTATTTACGCAGAGCAATCCACCGGAACCCAAGGTTATGAGGTTTCAACCATTGCTTTAGATGATTTTGTTAATTATACAAAATTAGTCCCTAATTTAGTGAAAATGGACATTGAAGGGGCCGAATTTGATGCCATTAAAGGTATGGCCAAAACCATTGAATCCGCTAAACCCCATTTAATTTTAGAAACTCAACCAGAAGATACTCGCTGTTTAGATTTCTTGCTGGAAAAAGGATATATTTCCATTGATTTAAACACCTATCAAACCATTGAAAATGCGAAAGATTATCCCCCAGGAGTAGGAATACGTAATAATCTTTATATTCATCAAGAACGTTTATCCCAAGTGTCTTATAATCCGCCTTTTGGTTTTCAAGAAGTCACCACCTTAGACGCATCAGATTTTCAAAGTAAAGAAAAGGGTTCTATGGGCTTAAAAACCCCTTTAATTTTGGATAAAGGACGTTATTTAATAGATGTTGCTTTTACAGCGAAAGGAACCGACAATGACTTAACTTGTGGGGTTAAAATAGGCAATCAACCAATTTTTCGTTATCATGCTTACAGTAATTTATTAGCCTCTAGTTATCGGGACTGGGTGATTCATCTTTCTGAAACCGCAAAAATTGATCTTTATTTTGATTTTCTTAATGAAACTTTTGATGATACCCTCTCAGTTCAAGGAGCAAAAATTACTGAAATCACCGACTTTAAAAATTTAGATACCAATCTTTATTTCTAAGATAATTTATTTCATACTTAAAAGTCATTTAACATCATGCTTATCCCCGTCGTAAGTTTTCTTCTAGGACTTGTTTT
>NZ_PRLH01000114.1 GCF_003013815.1 Cyanothece sp. BG0011
TTCATTGATAGCATTAAGAACTTGATCAAATAAACTCATGTTTTTTTCCTTGATAAACGATATTAACAGCCATTAAGACAAAACAAAATCTACATTATCCGTTCCCTGGGTTTCCCCTTTACCGGATTCTAATTTTTGTCCATTGACTTCTACAGCAAAAGGAGTATTTGAAAGTTCTAAACTGTAGTCAGTTTTTGAAGGGGTGTAACCAACACTAGCAATCATATCTCTTCCTTGATCCGTGTATTGAAACACTAACATTTGATTTTTGTTTTGTTTATTATCCCTTGCCCAAATCACCATATAACTTTTCTCTTGATATTCAAACACTTTGGGGGGACGGTTAGGAACATAGCGATCGGCTTCAAAACTCTTATCCAAAAAGTCTTGAACCGATTCAGCTTTGACCACAGCATAGGCCACTTCTTCTTGGGGTTGAGAAATTTCTTGATCCCCTTGAGATTCCTCAACCACCTCTTCTTGATCACGGTTACGAAGATAATCCACGGCCGCTTTAGTGCCAATAGCACCTAATGCAGTGAAACCGGCTCCGGCTAATATTTTATGAATGTTTTTCATCTAAAAATCTCCCAACGATTAGCTTACAGTTTCGATTTTATCCCCCTTTTGCCTAGGTAGATAGATAAGCCTCACTATCTTAAAATTGATTGGGTGTTCATTTCCTCTACCCATTAGCAGGTTTAAACTAACATCTTGCAGCAGAACAAATAAACTCAGTAGCTCGAAAACTTACTTGTTTGGGGTGCAAGGGAGACGAGCGACCCCGGTCGGGTTCCCCGACAAGCGTGAACGCGCGAGGAGTGGGGAGAAGGGGAGATTATTTTAAAGTATTTTAGAGTAAATAAAAGTTCAAAAGGTTATAAATCTCTAAGAATCTCAATCACATTCCCTAATTTTTTATTTTTATTCTATTTTCTTTCTCCTCCGCTTCGGTCTCCCTGCTCCCCCGCAATCCTAACTAGGATCTTTGCGATCTACTTAAACTTTAATTTGACTCAAAATACTCCCCTGCTCCCTGCTCCGGCGCTCCGGTGCTCCCAACACCCCATTCCCCCCAAAGCAATTGTTACAGTTCTTTACTAATTTAGGTAACAAAGCAGAACTGAGTGATACCATTCCCTAAAACACCTTTTTTTGAGGGAAATAAAAACATCATGGCAGAAGAGCTTAAAGGAAAGCCACCCAAGTTCGGTGGCAGCACCGGCGGTTTACTCTCGAAAGCAGAACGGGAAGAAAAATACGCCATCACCTGGACCAGCAAAACAGAGCAAGTCTTTGAAATGCCCACAGGTGGGGCTGCCATTATGAATGAAGGGCAAAATCTCCTCTATTTATCTCGTAAAGAACAATGTCTGGCTCTGGGAACCCAGTTACGGACTAAGTTCAAGCCCAAAATTCAAGACTACAAAATCTATCGCATCTATCCCAGTGGTGAAATTCAATATCTTCACCCTGCAGATGGCGTATTCCCCGAAAAAGTTAACGAAGGCCGGGGTTATAGCGGTAAAAAAGATAGAAAAATTGGGGATAACCCCGAACCGGTTACCCTTAAATTCTCCGGTAACGCTCCCTACGACGTTTAATTGTCAAAGGGTTGGGTGTTAGGGCAAAGAAAGGCATTATGGTTAACCCTTATTCTCACTCCCTAACCCCAAAAAAAACTAAAAGTGGCCAGAAATCAATTAAGCTGCATCAATGACTCAATTATCGGTACAATAATCTGGTAATCATTGATGATCTGATGATTGGTAACTGGCCACGACTCATTTTGATCTACCTTTGGCAGAGGGAATAGGGAAAGGGCAACGGACAATAGTATTTTTTTGTTCCCTTGAACTGAAATTAACCCCGAACTCTGAACCCATAACTCCGAACTCACATTGAATTATGATGTTTCCTGACTTTGAGCAGTTTTCTGTATTAGCACAACAGGGTAACTTTGTTCCGGTTTATCAAGAATGGGTGGCGGATCTTGAAACCCCTGTTTCTTCTTGGTACAAAGTGTGTGGCGATCGCCCCTACAGTTTCTTATTAGAATCCGTAGAAGGGGGGGAAAATCTAGCCCGTTACAGCTTTTTAGGCTGCGATCCTGTCTGGATTTTATCCGCTAGGGGAAACATCACCACCCAAACCTATCGAAACGGTAAGGTAAAAACCTTTGAGGGCAACCCCTTTGATATTTTGACCGACTGTTTAGCCTCGATCAAACCCGTCACCTTACCTCAACTGCCGTCAGGAATTGGAGGGTTATTCGGGTTTTGGGGCTATGAATTAATAAACTGGATCGAGCCAAGAGTCCCCATTTATCCCATTACAGACGAGGATCTGCCGGATGGGGTTTGGATGCAAGTGGATCATCTGATTATCTTTGATCAGGTAAAACGGAAAATCTGGGCGATCGCCTATGCTGATCTCAGAGATGAAACGATCAGTTTAGAACAAGCTTATCAAGAAGCGTGCGATCGCGTGACAAAATTGGTCGTAAAGCTCCAATTACCCTTACCCGTCCAAGGAAAAACCCTAGAATTAAAACCCAACTCAGAAGACAGCCAACCCTTAAACTATACCAGCAACACAGAACGCGCTCAGTTCTGCGAAAACGTCCGTCAGGCGAAAGAATACATCCGTGCAGGGGATATTTTTCAAGTGGTGCTTTCCCAACGCTTACAAGCCCATTATGAGGACGATCCCTTTAACCTCTATCGTTCCCTACGGTTAATCAATCCTTCCCCCTACATGGCCTATTATAATTTCGGAGATTGGCAGATTATTGGCTCAAGTCCCGAAGTGATGGTTAAAGCCGAACGCACCGAAGAGGGGTCCTTAACCGCTACGTTACGCCCCATTGCAGGAACCAGAAAACGCGGCAAAACCCCAACGGAAGATCAAGCATTAGCCGAAGACTTATTACAAGATCCCAAGGAAATTGCCGAACACGTGATGTTAGTAGACTTGGGCCGTAACGATCTGGGCCGGGCCTGTTGTGAAGGCAGTGTCACCGTTAACGAGTTAATGGTCATTGAACGGTATTCCCACGTGATGCACATTGTCAGTAACGTGATTGGAAAATTAGCCGCCCATAAAACCCCTTGGGACTTATTTACAGCCTGTTTTCCCGCCGGAACCGTGAGCGGTGCGCCGAAAATTCGTGCCATGGAAATTATTAACGAATTAGAACCGGAACGCAGAGGTCCCTATTCTGGGGTCTATGGATACTATGATTTTGAAGGCCAGTTAAACACAGCGATCGCCATTCGGACCATGGTGGTTCGTCCCCTCGGCAGTGGTCAACATCTCGTCTGTGTTCAAGCAGGAGCCGGTTTAGTGGCAGACTCCGATCCCGAAACGGAATATGAGGAAACCATGAATAAAGCGAAAGGGTTATTAGAAGCGATTCGTTCTTTAAGTTAAAATAAGATTAATAAGCCTGAATGGGCTTCGTTTGTCTAGGGGTCATCCAAATGTTAACCGCCGAAAACGTTTATCAAACCACTTGTTATCAGCGTCAGGGAAATGAATTGGTTAACGCCCAAAGTTGTACCGTTACCCTAGAATACGAACATCCCGAAAACGGACTCGACTGGGAAATTATGACCCTGAGTGGAGAACTGTATCACTACCGCAATTTAGGGGCAGGGATTGAACTGTGGAGTCATCTCGCTCAGCAATGGACTCCGGTCAACATAACGGACTGGTTTCCAGAAAAAGACGGAATCCTCTGTTGGGATAACTTTTGTGCCGACTGGCGAGAAATTCCCTTAGATTAGCAAGGGAGCAGGAAGAAAAATCATGAATTCAGCCTATCAACAAGGAAATCTCGTTGAATTAGAGATTATCGATCTGAGTCATACTGGGGACGGGGTCGGGAAATTAGACGGGAAAGCGGTTTTTGTCTCGGATACAGTGACAGGCGATCGCATTTTAGCCCGTTTAACCCATGTCAAAAAACAATACGCTTACGGAAAATTACAAGAAATTATCTCACCGTCTCCCCATCGTATTCGACCGAGTTGTATTGTGGCCGATAAATGTGGGGGCTGTCAGTGGCAACATATTTCCCCTGAGTATCAACTGAAGGCTAAAGAAAATCAGGTGATTCAAGCTTTAAAACGAATTGGTGGTTTTGAAACCCTGCCAATTTTGCCTATTTTATCATCCCCAGAAATCTTAGGATATCGCAACAAAGCCACTTACCCCCTGAAACGGTCAACCACCGGCACGGTACAAGCTGGCTATTATCAACGCCATAGCCATCAAATTATTAACCTCAATCAATGTCCCATTCAAGATCCCCGTCTTAACCGGATTTTAGCGGAGGTTAAACAAGATATACAAGCCCAAGGTTGGAGTATTTACAATGAAACCACAGGGACAGGTAAACTGAGACATTTAGGGTTACGCATTGGCAAAAAAACAGGAGAAATATTATTAACCCTGGTGAGTACCAGCAAAAATCTCACGAATTTTCAACAACAAGCTAAAACTTGGATGCAACGTTATTCTCAGTTAGTGGGCGTGTCCATTAACTATAATCCCCATCGAGGTAACAAGATTCTTGGCGAGGAAACTTTCAATTATGTGGGTCGTCCTTATCTCATAGAAACCTTTGATAACCTCCAGTTTCAATTAAGTGCTGATACCTTCTTTCAAGTGAATACCGAAGCCGCGGAAATCCTCTTAAAGGTATTGTTAGAAAACTTCTCTTTCACAGGGGAAGAAACCTTAATTGATGCCTATTGCGGTGTGGGAACCTTCACCTTACCGTTAGCTCAAAAAGTTGCCCAGGTAATTGGTATTGAGAGTCATAAAAATGCGATTGAACAAGCACAAAATAATGCCCAAATTAATGGGATTAATAACGCTAAATTTCATCAAGGAACAGTAGAGGAAATTTTACCATCCCTTAATATTTCTCCTGATATTGTGGTTCTTGATCCCCCTCGCAAAGGTTGCGATCGCCAAGTGATTGATACTTTAAAAGAAATCGGATCTTCTGTGATTATTTATATTAGTTGTCAGCCTTCGACTTTAGCCCGTGACCTCGAAAAATTATGTCAACAAGGCCCTTATACATTGCAGTGGATACAACCGGTTGATTTCTTTCCTCAAACCCCTCATGTTGAAACAATAACTTTGATTCGACATGATATTGACTAATATGTTATAATAAGATTAGTTATTAAACTAAATCATGTTAATTATTCATTTAGAAAATTGTTACTTAAGCCCTTCTCTTAACCTAAAGATAATAGTCTCTAAAGCCATGTTATAGCTCAAACTAAATCGTCTTAATTAAACAGTTCTGTTGTTTCAATCGGTAGATAACAGTTCTCTAAAACCGAACCCATAGGATATCTGTAAAAAAATTCAACTTAGAGGTGACAGCACGTGCTTGCTATTTCCCTACCGCCAACCAAGCGATACGGTTGTACAATGAGCTTCACATCAACGCTCTATTTGTGTCCCGTCCTTGACTTATTATTAGCCAAGATTCCTGATGATTTACAACCAGAAATCAGACTAGGACTACAAGAAGCACTGGTAAACGCAGCCAAACACGGTAATAAACTCGACCCCACCAAGTCTATTGTTGTTCAGTTTTCCATCACGCCAGAAGGCTATTCTTGGGTCATATCAGACCAAGGAAAAGGGTTTTCCTCTCAATGTAATTGTCCCGACCATTCTTTAGAAACATTACCCCCCGACGAATCAGAAAACGGCAGGGGGTTTTGTTTGCTGCACGAAATTTTTGATCAAGTTCACTGGGACCAACAAAAAACTCAGTTAAAATTGTCTAAGCAATTGAAAAAAGGGAAAAGACAACTCTTATCAATGAAATAACTATTGAAAGCGGGTTAATTGGATACGGTAGCGTTGTTTTTTCGTAATACCTACCTCTCCGACTTCTAAACGTCCTTTCCCTCGTACTGCAATCAAGTCTCCAGATTCTACATTGTGACTCGCTTGGGTGATTTCCTTCCAATTAACCCGTACATCCCCTTTATTAATGGCATCCACCATCTTACTGCGAGACATCCCAAACCCGGCTGAGGCGATGGCATCTAAGCGCATGGATGCTTCTACGGTGGTCATTGCTTTGGTTTTTGGGGGTCGTATTTTTAACTCACTCAGTTCAATCTGTTGGGTTTTGACAGGAACTGATCGCACTTGGGTTAAGCTTGTTTCTAAAAATTCCACCAATTCAGGAACCACAATCACCTGAGATCCCCTTTCTCCTAACACGATAATATCCCCGATTTTGTCTCGCACAATACCGGTGGCTAAAATTGCTCCTAAGAAGTCGCGATGACTCGCCGGGTCAAAAAGAAAGTTTCCTGCAATATCTAGGGCTGCTAGGGGAATTTGGGGCTGTTCTAGGGGGATTTCAGGACGGGTTATACCGATTCTTCGTCTTTCTGCTTGGGGATAGCCGCCCCATACCATAATTTCTACTTCCGTTAACTGATGAAAGGCCTTTTCTACTTCAGCAATCACAGGGGGGGAGAAAAAATCACTCACCACCACCTCCCAAGTTTTGATGGCCATCTCTGCTTGATCAATAATGCGGGTCATTTCTTCACGGTTTTCGATCCCTTTCAGGAGTGTTTCTCTAGGTAGCATAAGGTTTATGAACGGCGAATTAGTTTATCTGTCATCACTAAATGGTATTTAATTTTAAAGAATAAATAAGCATAACTAAGCAAATTCTGACGATTGTTTAGCTAGAAAATTTTGTAGGGCGGTTGTGCCTGTTTTTTCTGTTCCTATAGGAAGAAATGCTTTCATCTATTTCTTATGATCAAAAAATGATTATAAGACTAACTATCAGAATCAGTGTAACCTTGAAGATTTTCGGGGTTTAAAGGACGAAGGATAGAGGTTGCTTTATTTTTGAGGATAGTCGCCCCTTCTACCACAATAAGATATTTTCCTGCATTGAGACGATTTCGATAGGGGAGAGCATCCCCACTGCCTACCGATAAGCCCACACCCCCACCAACAAAAACGCTCCCCATTCCTCCAGCAATGGCACCGGCAAAACCCCCTAACACATGATTCCAGGGTTCTCCTGCCCAATCAAAACTATTAACCCCTGTGATTAAATCAAAGGTATAGCCAGCGACAAAGCCAAAGGGAACCAGCCAGATAGCCATCAGGGTAGCCCGTTTTTTCGCTTGTTGTGCCGGGTCGATAAAGCCAAATTCATCGGCACTTTTATAGCCTTTGCCTAAGATACTCACTTGACTGGTGGGGATACCCCCTTTTTCTAGGGCAGTATAGGCTTCTTCTGCTTTAATGCGATCGCTAACAACAGCGATAAGATAATCCATAGGATAAAGTATAAATCGTTCATCTCTATCATTAAAATAACATAAATTACTTTTCCATAGGGATAAGAATGATTATGATCAAAGACAAGATTAAGTTTTTAGTTGGCTTTCTGGGTTAAAGATTCTCTTTAAAAAGACTGAGATTATTTTAAAATTTGACTAATTTTTCTATGACATTTCTCATCGGTGCTTTAATTATTTTTGTGGTTTGTCCGTTATTGGGAGGACTCCCTTTAATTGATTGGTTAACCTACGGTTTTAAAGGACAGAAACTATCTCAATTAGGAACGGGTAATGTTTCGGTTTCTGCTGCTTTTTATCATGGGGGGACTTTGGTTGGGGTTTTAGCAGTTTTATCGGAAGCCGGAAAAGGTATTATTGCTGTTTTATTGGCCCGTTATTTTTTCCCTTTTGAACCTTTTTGGGAACTGATGGCCTTAATCGCCTTAATTATGGGAAGATATTGGATGGGAAAAGGGGCAGGAACCACCAATTTATTTTGGGGTATGGTCGTTCATGACTGGGCTGCGACTTTTTTAACGGCCTTAATTGGACTGACTAGCTTTACCATTTTTCGGGATAGGGTAACCGGGCGTTTACTGGCCTTATTATTATTAGCATTTATTTTAACTGTTAGACATCCCCATGATTTGGGTTATCTTATTTTGGCTTGGAGTTTATCAGGGTTAATGGCTTGGATTTTTTATCAAGTTCCTGATGATCTTTCTTTACCAGAAACTGGCGTAAAATCTTCTTCTAGAACTATGTTTAATTTTTTTCGAGGCGAAAAATCTCTGCTATCTTTAAATGATAAATTAGAGGCCGATAAAGTCGGTGCAAAAGCTGCTAATTTAGCTTATTTAAGAAGTTTAGGTTATGGGGTTCCCAATGGTTGGATTTTACTCCCTGGAGATGATCCCCAAACCCTATTAAATTATATTGATCCTAGTTTAGAACATCCTTTTGTGGTTCGTTCTTCTGCGATGGGAGAAGATACGGAAACCGCTTCAGCAGCAGGACAATATTTAACCATTTTAAATATTACTAACAAAGCAAAATTACAACAAGCCATTTTAGATTGTCTGGCCGCTTATAATCATCCCCATGCTGTTAAATATCGTCGAGATAGAGAACAGTTAGACGAGGGAATTGCTTTACTGATTCAAAAGCAAATTCAAGGGACTTTTTCTGGAGTTGCCTTTAGTCGAGATCCGGTGAATCCATTGAATAATTCTGTCATCATTGAAGCTTTACCAGGGGCGGCCAATCAAATTGTTTCGGGTAAAATAACCCCTGAACAATATCAAGTGGAAGTTTATAACGAACTAGAAAATGATGTCATCAATATTAGAAATACTGAGTCAATACAATCAAGAAATGTCCCTGATTTTATTATTGAACAAGTGGCTATTTTAGCCAGAGATATTGAAAAGTTATATCATGGAATTCCTCAAGATATCGAATGGAGTTATGACGGGGAAACTTTATGGATATTACAAACAAGAACTATTACTAATTTACAACCTATTTGGACTAGAAAAATTGCCTCAGAAGTGATTCCAGGAGTCATACGTCCTTTAACTTGGTCTATTAATAAACCCTTAACTTGTGGAGTCTGGGGTGATATTTTTACCCTGGTTTTAAAAGAAAAAGCAACGGATTTAGACTTTAGTCAAACCGCTACCCTACATTATCAACAAGCCTATTTTAATGCGACTTTATTAGGGCAAATTTTTCGGAAAATGGGACTACCTCCAGAAAGTTTAGAATTTCTGACGAGAGGAACAAAAATGACGAAACCGTCCCTTACTTCTACCCTTAGTAATGTACCGGGTTTATTCCGTTTATTCAAAAGAGAATGGACATTAGAAAAAGACTTTGACCAAGATTATAGACAACAATTTAAACCTCAATTAGACAAACTACAAAATCAAAGAATTAATCAATTATCTACTCAAGAATTATTACAAAATATTGACAGCATATTATCCTTACTCAAATCGGCAACTTATTATAGTATTTTTGCCCCGTTAAGTTTAGCATTAAGACAAGCTATTTTTAGGGTATCACCGGAACAATTAGATAATAAATTAACACCAGAAATTGCGGCTTTACAGGCCTTAGAAAAGTTAGCTGATAACATTGTTTCCTTGATTAATGTAGAAAATATAAACAATGCCGAAGATTTATTTTTAGCCTTAGAAGAAACCCAAGAAGGACAAACTATTATTGAAGAATTTTATACCATTGTAGAACGTTATGGTTATTTAAGTGATGTCGCCACCGATATTTCTATTCCTTGTTGGCGAGATAATCCCAAGATGGTCAAAATCTTATTAACTCAGTTAACACAAAATCATCATCAACGTAAGAATAGAGTTAACAAGAATCATAAGAATTGGCAAGTCAAACAAGTCCAACAAAGATTAGATTTAAAAGGAAAAGTTACCGAAATTTATTCCCAATTATTAGCCCAGTTAAGATGGCATTTTTTAGCCCTAGCTAATCATTTAATCGAAAAACAAGTTATTCAAGAGTCTCAAGATATTTTTGAACTAACCTATACTGAAATCAAAGAATTAATGAAAGAGAAAGACAAGAATAATTATGCACAATTGAAACAAAAAATCAACCAAAGAAAGGAACAATTTAAAGTTCATAAAGCCTTAAAACGGATTCCCTATATTGTCTATGGAAATATTACCCCCATACCCGACAATGAACCCAAGTTATCATCAAATAATTCTCGAAAATTTCAGGGAATTGGGGCAAGTTTTGGGCAAGTGGAAGGATACATTAAAATTTGTCGCAACTTTCAACAAATCGAAGAAATAAAAGCTAATACCATTCTAGTTATTCCCTATGCTGACTCAGGTTGGGGACCCTTACTAGCCAATGCAGATGGTATCATAGCAGAAGTAGGAGGAGCGTTATCTCATGGGGCAATTATTGCCCGTGAATATGGTATTCCTGCCGTGATGAATATTGACCATGCGACAGAAATTTTTCAAGAAGGTCAAAAAGTTAAAATAGATGGACAACAAGGTATTATTGAATTATTAGAAGACTAATTTTTAAAACTATGGTAGAACTATTCAAAAAAACAATAAATATTCAAGAGTTGTTGAAAAAACCGAGCCAATTTGATTGGATTGTTATCGGTTGTATCTCCTGTTTAACCCTAGGGATAGCAACCCTATTAATTCTAGGGGATCAAGTTCCTTTTCAAGTTAAATATTTTAGTTGGGAAGGTAAAAAAGTAGGGGTAAAAGATAAAACATTTACCCTCAGTTTTAATCGTTCCGTGGATAAGAATAGTGTGGAAAAAAATTTAATGATTACCCCCCCTCTTCCTGGTAGAATTACTTGGCAAGGAAGAACCTTAATTTATACTTTAGATGATCCTCCTATTTATGGAACCAATTATCAAATAAAATTGGATAATGTTCAACCGAGTTACAAAGAAGAAGACATTGAATCCTTTGTTAGTTTATTTAGTACCCGTGACAGAGTTTTTGCCTATATTGGCATCGAAGGAGAAGAAAAAGGACGCTTAATTTTATATAATATTACCGACCTAAATAAACCTCAAAAAACCATTCTCACCCCTGGGGATTTAGTGGTGACTAATTTCCAGATTTATCCTGATAGTGAAAAAATCCTTTTTAGTGCCTTTGAACCTAATATTAGGGGTCAAGGATTAGCCAGACAAGAACTTTATACCGTCACCACAGGATTTAATGTTGATCCCTCAAAAACCCCCTCTCAACGGGCAGGAAAACTGAAACGAATTCTCGATGCTACAGAGTATCAAAATATTAGTTTTGATCTCTCAAGAAATGGAGAGGTTATTGTTGTTGAAAGAGTGAGTCATCGAAACAGCGACGATAATAGTTTATGGATCATTACTGAAGATAATAACCCCATTCCTTTAGGTATTCCTGGGTCTGAATTTGTAATTTCTCCCGATGGAAAACGCTTAGCTGTTGCTCAACAAGGAGGGGTTCGTATGGTTCCTCTGGGATCAAATGGGGGAACCTCTCGCATTTTTCAGAACTACACAAAACCCCTTGGTTTTTCTGAAAATGGTAAGAAACTTTTGCTAGTTAAAAATAATATTGATACCACCCGTTCTTTAGTGGTGATTAATCAAGAGGGAAAAAATCAAGAACTATTTCGTACCCCTTATCCGATTATGGATTGTAAATTTGAACCGAGAGATCAACAGGATTTGTACTGTTTAAAAACCGATGTGATTCCAGGAGACAATGGACAATATCGAGAAGAACCTTTTCTATCGGTGATGAGTCTAGAAAAAGAGAAAGATTTACCCTTATTAGCGTTACCCAACTATCGAGATGTGACCTTAAGTATGTCTCCTGATGGAGTTGCGTTATTATTTGATCAGGTGGTAACGACGGTTCCCCAGTCTGCTTCTGATTTATTAACAACGGAACAAGAAGCGATCGCCGATGGACAGGTTTGGTTACTTCCTCTACCAGACCTAAAAGAAGCAAACCAGTCTGTCAATATTAAACCACAAGAGTTAATTTTTGGTTTTAAACCTCAATGGTTACCTTAATAACAATCTCTACTATGAGTTAAAATTTAATATAGATAGTAAATATAAACATCAAGAGGGTTAACATGAGTAAATTAATTGCTATCATTGTCTTAGGAATTTATTTGGTGGGAATCTGGAAATTTGTTTCAGGATATAATCGCACCAATTTTAACCGTCAGTTACCGACGAAACTAATGTTAGCGTTACTCTGGCCAGTATTACTAACAGTGAATACATCCTACCGTCAAAACTTTACCAAAGCGTTAAAAGGAAAAGATTACTAACCATGACATGAAAAAGGCGGGTAAACTTTGGTTAATAGGAGGAACTGGGGACAGTGTTGATCTAGTCCAGCATATTGTTGATCATTCTTTTCCTTGTGTCGTCACCGTAACCACACCAACAGCTTATGATCTTTACCCCGTTAACTCAATGATTACCATTGAAATGGGTCAATTAGATCCCATAGGAATTCAACAATTATGTCATCAAGAAACTGTTAAAGGAATTATTGACGCATCCCATCCGTTTGCGATTAATATTTCTCGACAAGTCATCGAATTTTCTCAAGCTGAGGGTATACCTTATTTACGTTATGAAAGACCCAGTTTAAAGCTTAATGATCAAGCTATTTCTTTGGATAGTTTCGAGGACTTACTTAAGGGTAACTATTTAGAAAATAAGCGAGTTTTATTAACCGTTGGGTGTCAAGCTTTAGCTAAGTTTAAATCATGGCATAAAAAAGCAGTTTTGTATGCTCGTATTTTACCTAGGTTAGAGTCCCTTAAGATGGCGTTAAACGCAGGATTCCCAGAAAGTCAAATCATTGCTTTACGGCCGCCTATTAGTTTAGAATTAGAACGGTCATTATGGCAACAATGGGACATTGATTTAGTGGTAACCAAAGCATCAGGAAAACAAGGAGGAGAAGACATAAAAGCAAAAGTCGCTAAGGAATTAGGGATTCGGTTAATTGTTATTAAACGGCCCTCATTACCCTATCCCCAACAAACCGAGCAAATATCTGATATTATTGAATTTTGTTATCATTGTTTTCAAGGAGTTAATTATGTCTGATCCCATTACCCCTGCTATTAGCGATCGCATTTGTAAACATATGAATGAAGATCATAGTAATGCGATTGTTTTATACGCCAAAGTATTTGGAAATTTATCCGAAACAGAAGCAGCTAAAATGGAATCTATTGATCCTGAAGGTATGAATTTATTAGCAACCATTAAAGGAGAAACCGTTCCCCTTCGTGTTAAATTTGATCATGTGTTAAAAGACTCAGAAGACGCTCATCATACATTAATTGATATGGTAAAACAAGCGAGAACTTCTCACAGTTAAGCAGTCATCAGTTATCAGTTAAATAGTGATCTATTTGTTGAGGACGATGATTTTTATCAATGGTAATCACTAAATCAACAAGGTGAGGATTTTTGGCTAAAGGGGTTATAAATAATTGAGGATGTAAAGCTTTCCAAAAATAGTTAACAAAGTCTTCTACTTCTTGATCACTCATCCCTGTTTTTCCAGAGGATTTCATTTTTTCTTCTGCTTGTTTACGCCATTCTTGACTGAGATGATAGTCTTGAGGATAGAGAATCATCAAGCGATCTAGTTTTTCCCATAAGGGTAAATAAGCTTTTAATTGTTCATTAATATCTTTAGCAAACTGTCTATCTTCTTCTGTTTTAATGGGTAAAGGTGCATCATTAAATTGATTGTTATCAATAGGACGAACCCCTAAAAACCAACCTTCAAATAAAACAATATCAGGGTGATTAATGGTTTCTGGTTCTATTCTATCACCCTGACCATTCCATAAAGATTTATCAAAACGAGGAATTAAAATTGAGTCAGATTGATTCGTATTTTTTAGTTGATTTAAAACATTAATAGCTAAGTCTATATCATGGGTTCCTGGGGGACCTCGCCAAATCAAACGAGGGTCAATTTTTTTGAGTTTTTGACGTTCCTCATAGGTTTTATAGAAGTCATCAATAGAAATAGTAATAGTTTGATAGTCTAATTGTTTTAAAATTAAACAGAGAATATGTGATAAAGTGGTTTTTCCTGTTCCTTGCCCCCCCAAAATTCCTTGAATTAAAGTGGATTTCTGTTTACTTTTTTCTTCTTTTAAGTAAATTGCTAAAGGCAACCAAAACTTCCATAAAAGTGACATAATGTCAAGGGAAGTTAAGCATAATTGTTGACAATATTGATTAACTGAATTATAAATTTTTTGCCATAAATCAAGACGATTTTTAATTTTTTCAATGCCATTTTTTGGAGTTATATTAAAAGCATTACAGAAAGAGTGATCTTGTAAGTCTTCTTCTAATAACGTTTTTATTTCAGACAAAGATAAAGACAAAGTTTGGTTAAATTTCTTTAGCAAGTGAATAGATTCCATAGGTTATCATTAATAAATAAGCTTATGACATTTGTTAAGGTCGAAACTATGATCTAATCAACTATTGCCTGTTGCCTCTTGCCTAAAAGAGATCACCTGTGTATCTCACGAGTATGAAAACTTGTATTTTAACTAAGATCCCAATTTAAGAGCTTCAACATATAAACTATAAGTAATACCAATTTTAAAAAGATTGATAGTATCAAGACTAAGCGATCGCCTTTTAGGGCGACTATAGGCAATCCGACTAATAGCTTCTGTAAAAATTAGCAAAAAAATGCCGACCGTAATATCCCAATAAGCTTCTTGACCGGCGGTAATAGAAACAGATTGACCCACAAAAAATCCCAGAAGAAGACTAATTAAACTTAAAGAAATCCGTCGCCAAGGATTAGCAAAGGTTTGATTGAACTTAGTTTGAGTAACTTCGACTAAACTATTTAACCTTGTTCTTTGCATAACTTACATTCCCTCATTTTATTATCCAAATTATCGATCCAAACGATCTAATAAATAAAGACCAACCACAATCCCCGCAAAGTGACATAAAATCGTGTGAGTATTAGCGAGAAGTAGTAAAATTTCGCTAGGAGTTGGTAACTTACTGGTATCATAAACCGCTGCACCTTGGGGAATATTAGATAGTTTGCGCCACAGAATACCAACAAATCCTTCAGCCCCAATAATTGATAGGAAAATACCCACTAAATTAGACAATAAACCGGCGCGAATTAATCGTAAAGTTGATGATTTTTTAGGCCGTAGTTTCGCGTCGGGGTTTCGCATTAATTGCGCAATTTTTTTATAACGATAACAAATTAAAATACTAATAACGAGGGAAATCACCCCAGCAACAGAACAAAAGACACTAAAAGAAGTTCCTTCGGTAGATTTTTGTTGAGCGACTAAACCCGCTAAAGACAAGAATAACAGCGCAGCAGCTAATACCCCTAATACTAACTGTCCCCAGAAGCCTATATTCCCTGACCATTGTAGAATATTGGCAGCCCGTTGAACGTTGGGGGGAAGGGGTCGAGAAATTTGGTAGTTTCGACTCATAATCCGATGGTGAAAACGATAACAATTATGACTGAGTGGACTTCTCTTTATGATGACACAAAGATGAGTGTAAGAGAGTTGTTTTCCCGTCAATCTTCAGTGTCTACAGTTCCCTTACTTACATCTTGCACCTTCGATAAACCCAACCCCTCACACCCCCCACACGCCCCACACCCCCCTTTATAAGGGGGGCAGGGGGGGTAGGGGGGGTTGGGAATGGGGGAATAGGGAACACTTCATTCATCTTGATTCCCCTAATTGAAACTGCTATGACTGTTGAACTATACCTAAAGATAGATCGACTGATTGATCATACTTTAATCTCTATCGGATAGTAGATGGGAAAGCTTTAAACAAATTGCTGTAATAGTAAATGAAGATACAGGGCAATTAAATAATTTATGGCTACTTTAAACATTGGATTAACAGAAGAACAAAGATATGGCGTAATTGAACTTTTAAACCGTCATTTGTCTGACTTCTACCTTTTAAATATCAAAACCAAAAAATATCACTGGGATGTCGTCGGTCCTCAGTTTAGAACGCTGCATGAACTTTGGGAAGAACACTACAATACCCTATCATTAAACATTGATGAAACCGCCGAGAGAATTCGTGCATTAGGTGGCTATCCTGTGGGAACCGCCAAAGGATTCTTAGAATTAGCTACTTTAAAAGAGCATCCTAATGATCTACCTTCTGCAACAGAAATGGTAGCGAGACTTGCTGGCGATCACGAACAAGTGATCCGTAATTTAAGAACGGATATTAATCGTTCTTCCGAAGAATTCAAAGACGAAGGAACCGCAGATTTCCTAACTGGAATTATGGAACAACATGAGGAAATGGCTTGGATGTTACGCTCCTTTGTTGAAGGGGAAAGACTTGACAGTAGTGGTAACCGTCCCGATAGCGAAACCAAACCTACTGTTAATGCCTAAATAGGTTTGAATTGATGGTTGGCAAGGTTAAACCCTTGTCTTAACCCCCACTTTTCTTAACTTTATTTGCTGTTACAAAAAATATTATTATCTATGGCTAACGAATATCAAGCACAAAAAACCATTACCGGAATTTTCCAAAACGAAAAACAAGTCGATACGGTCATTAACCGATTGTTAGATAGGGATGTACCCCGAGATCATTTATCCGTTATGGGTAAAGATTTTCAGTCTCAGACCCGTATTAGTGGCTTTATTACTAAAAAAGACGTAATTATTGGTGGACTGCGTAACGGGGCAATTTTTGGCTCTCTGTTTGGTTCTCTCCTCAGTTTATTAACCGGTGTGGGTGTTCTGTTTATCCCCTTCGTCGGTTCAGTCGTGGCAGCCGGTCCGTTGAGTTCTTTACTACTCGGTGCGGCCACAGGTGCGATCGCTGGTAGTGCTGGTGGTGGTTTAGCTTCAGTATTATCGACCTGGGGAATGCCTGAAGATAAGGCAGCCGTCTACGAAACCCGTCTCAAAGCAGGGGAATTTATCGTTATGGCCGAGGTTCCTGACGATCGCTCTGGGGAGTATATTATGTTAATGGAAAGCGCAGGGGGTCAAGAAATCCACCTTACCGATGCTACTTTACCTCACCCCTGTCCTGGACGTTGCGACAGTCCCGAAGATTTAGCGATCGAAGTTAAGGCGCATTTATCCGAAGAGGCACAAGGAACCTTCATTGAACGCTACAACGCCGTATTTGATGAAACGAACGACGAAATGAAGGCCGAACAAGCTGCTTGGGAAGCGGTAAAAGATGCCTATACAGAGGAT
>NZ_PRLH01000161.1 GCF_003013815.1 Cyanothece sp. BG0011
GAAGCCACCAACCACGTTAACTGTGGCTAAGACAACGGCCACTAATCCTAAAATGACGGTAATATTCCATTCTTTGGGACCTGCAATGAGCAAAGCACCCACTACGGCAATACCAGAAATCGCATTAGCTCCAGACATCAGGGGAGTATGCAATGTGGGGGGAACTTTGTTGATCACCTCAAACCCCACAAAGGAGGCTAAGACGAACACCACTAAACCAATTAATAATCCAGTTGTCATAAATTACTCCATTTCTAGGCTTGAACTAAGGTAGCTAAGGCATTTTTAACCCGTTCGTTGCGGACTTCTCCTTCGTAAGTCACGCAGGTTCCGTCTACGATGTCGTCTTCAAAGTTGAAGTCAATGGCACCGTCTTTAACCACGTATTTCACTAGGGTTAAGAGGTTCTTGGCGTACACTTTACTCGAATCTACGGGTAAGGTAGCCGGCAAGTTCAACGGTCCGATAATGGTGACTCCGTTGTAGTAAACGTCTTTCCCTGCTTCGGTACAAGCACAGTTACCCCCTTGTCCGGCGGCTAAGTCAACGATCACGGCCCCTGGGTTCATTTGACCGACCATTTCTTCGGTAACGATCAAGGGGGCCCGTTTGCCTTGCACTTGGGCGGTGGTAATGACTACGTCGGATTTTTTAATATGTTCCGTTAGGACTTGACGGATCTTCTCTTGTGTGCTTTGACCCACTTCCTTGGCGTATCCGCCGGTGGTGGCGGTGTCTTCTTCGATGGGGATCTCAATAAATTTCGCCCCCACACTTTGAACCTCTTCTTTAACCGCCGGCCGTACGTCAAAGGCTTCTACTACGGCACCTAACCGTCTAGCAGTGGCGATCGCTTGTAACCCGGCGACTCCTGCACCGATCACTAACACTTTGGCCGGGGGAATGGTGCCGGCTGCGGTGGTCATCATGGGGAACAGACGGGGTAAGGAGGCGGCCGCGATCAAGGCAGACTTATATCCGGCAATATTCGCCTGAGATGACAGTGCATCCATACTTTGGGCGCGACTGGTCCGAGGGATCATCTCCATACTAAAGGCGTTGATCTTCCGTTGGGCCAAGGCTTGAATCTGTTCGGGGTTGGCCAAGGGGTTGAGAAAACTAATTAAGGTTGCCCCTGGTTTTAACCAGTTCATTTCCTCTTCTCCCTGTTGTTCCCCTGGTGGCGCGACTTTGAGGAGAATATCGGCGGACTCCCATAGTTCTTTTGCAGAGTTGATAATAGTAGCCCCGGCGGCTTCGTATTCACTATCGGTGAAATGAGCGCCATGGCCAGCCCCGGACTGTACTAACACTTCAAACCCTAACTTTATAAAGCGGGCGACAATATCGGGAACGAGGGCAACTCGCAATTCTCCTAAGTCACTTTCTTTTGGAACTGCGATTTTTAGCATATTGAACCTTCCTTGCTTTCGTTTATGGGTTAAAAGTTTGTTGTTAATATTTTCAGGGTTATTAACGGGTTAAGAGGAAACCTTAAACTCTTCTTTGTTTTTGCTTCATTTATTGATTAACAATGATTAAGTACAATGACTTAAGGAAATGAAGCCTTGAGTTGGGCTTAGTTATCGGTCTAATTAAGCAGTCTTTGACAAACTTCTAACCCTTTATTCAGAGCGTTATTAACCCTATGGTTTCGAGATGGCCTGATTTTGCTTTTTATTCAGTTTAATCTAGGTTTTTGCTTCTGTTTAAAAACTTAATTAATTTTTAACTGTATCTTTTGTTACTTTAACTTTAGTATGACAATATAAAAAAATGTAACTTTTTTCCTCGGTAACTGATCAGTCAATCACAGTTTAACCTTGAAACTTATTATCAATTGATATCGATTAAATAAGGGTCAATGGATATTGACCCCTATGACATTCTTATATTCAGTCTAAGTTTTTATCGTTAGTTTTTATGCTTTTTTAGCTTTACCTAACTTACGTTTGAATCCCGTTCCAAAAGCGATCGCAGATCCTGCGCCGAGAATGGTTAAACGTTCGGGTACCGGCTGAATTTGTCCTCTAACTTCTCCACCAGATACGGTACTGGTGTGAATGTTAATATACAATCCACGCACAGAATTAACCAGTGACCACTTTGTGGGGGTCATCAGTTATTAATTTAATCTTGCCTTGAAGCCTAATATTATTTATAATCCAGGGGTTGTTTGCTCAAATAATGCAGAAAAGTCCTTAGTAATAACAGCAGAAGTATCATCTTCAGGCTTACTAATGACATCAAACGCTTTATTGTTAGCTTCAGGTTTAATTAAAGCTTGTACCACTAATTCTGCTACATCTTCTCTAGGAATTGATGTGGGAATACCATTGGGTGGATTTTCTAATAAAGTATCATTTTTTCCCACCAGTAATTCTCGTTTTCCGCCGAGTTCATTGAGTAAACCACCAGCCCGAATAATAGTGTAATTAATCCCTGAATTAATTAAATACTCCTCTGCTTTTCGCTTCCAAATTAAAATATTACCATTGCCTATTTTATTTAGGGGATGATTAGGATTAGTTCCTCCCATAGACCCCACTAAAACAATATGATTAATGTTTAATTCCTTTGCAATATCAATCTGATTTTTCTGTCCTATCCAATCAACTTCTTCAGGAGTTCCACCCTCTTCAAAATCAAATTCTGGTCGTTCTCCTTCTTTTGGTGGTGCTTTCATTTTAGGAACAGCACTGGTAAGTATTACTAAACTATCACATCCTTCTAAAGCCGATTCTAACGTCGATTTATCATTAATATCCCCAATAAAAAAACCGTCATCAGAGCCGAATAATTCTTTTATTTTTTCTTGATTTCTTGCCAAACCAACTACTTCAAATTGGTCAGATAATTGATGAAGTTTCTTCACAACCAGTGAGCCTGTTCTTCCGGTTGCTCCTGTAACCAGAACCTTTTTGATTGACATGATTACCTAATGATGGACGATGGATCTTTACCATAAGCTATAGGGGGTCTTTCTGGCAACTGTGTGGTAACAATCTATAAAAGTATGAGATAATTAGATGATCTTGTTTTCGTGAGGAGCTATGAAAACCCTACTAAAAATCACTTCAATTTTTTCAATTTTTACGTTAGAATTAGTTGTCAATTCTGCTTATTCTCTCCCCATTAAACCATCGATAGAAATTTCTCAGCAAACTCCTTCTATCAATCGAGAAGTTAGAAATTTCTTTGAAACTGGACGCTTAAGTTCAGAAGATAGACTATTATTTCAAAACCCTCCAAGTGGGGTGATTCCCCTTAGAAATCAGTCTAATAGTTGGCAATTTTTTGTCTTTAAACAAGGTGGAGTTTCTTTATGGATGCCCCCTGGTATTATAACTCAAGATGAGGTCTTATTAGAAACAAGTTTAGGAGGTATTCGTTTTCAAAGTTTAGCCTCTCATACAGAAAATCGATATTATATTGCTGCTTATGCAGAAGAGTTGACAGATAAACAAATTGAAAATGCTGATGTCTTACTAGAAGCAATACAAGAGAGAATACCCCCAGAAGAAAATTTTAAATTAACGAGAGAAAGAGCAGTTTTATTAGATGAAAATATCGGCAAAGAACTGACCTTTGAAAACGAAAATTACATTATTACTTTAAGGATATATCTTATTAATAACCGTGTTTATGTTTTAGGAGTTCGCTTTCCCAATTCAATCACAGATACCCGTAGTACCAGAAGCTTTTTAAATGGGTTAGAATTATTAAACAATTAATAACTCGATTTAATCATGGATTATAATTCACCCAAAACCGAGAGACAACAAAAAGCCGTAAAACAAGCAAGAAAAATTTTTCTTCTCTTGTTAGCAAGTGGGTTATTTATCGGCGTGATTGTTTCCATTGGCGTTATCAAACTAATGAATTATTTTGGCTTAACTGAAAAAACGAATCAAATTGAAATTTTTCAAGAAAAACTTAATCAGTAATCTAACACTATCTATCATTACTCATATCTTACACCTTTGATAATCCCCCACACCCCCCACACCCCCCACACCCCCCACACCCCCCACACCCCCCTTTAAAAGGGGGGCAGGGGGGGTAGGGGGCAGGGGGGGTAGGGGGCAGGGGGGGTAGGGAATAGGCAATAGGCAAGGGTTTTCCCCCTCACAAAAGGGGGAGTTAGAGGGGGTGGCAAAAGTATTTTCTTTTGATGCTAACTCATTCACAATTAATGACAATTTAGGTTGTATGAAAACCGATTAAGTTAGACTTTCAACTGGCTAACCGTTGTAATTGTTGTAAACGACGGCTTTCTTGTTCGATAACAGTGCGAGCAAACCCTTTGTCTTGTTCAATTAATTCATTAAGTATAGCTCCTTCAATGACTAAAAAACAAGCGTTAGAAGAGGTAACAATCACCGTTGTAATCGCTTCTAAATTACCCAAAATTTCTAAATCATTTAAGAAGTTTACCGATTTAATTTCTTCTACCATCACCGTATCATCTTCTTGAATTTGTTGACATTCAACTTCCCCATCTAACAGTAAAAATAAGTCTTTACAAATGTCTCCTTGTTCCCACAGGATTTCCGATTGATGATACTCTTTGATAGGAACTTGATAAGATAACTCCATTAAACTTTCTGCTTTTAATCCTTTCAATAAATCACAACTCGATAGATATAACAATCTTTCTAAAGGAGTAATGACTTTCGCTTTTTGTTCCTCTGTATTGGCAATAATTTGCTGTGCTGTTTCTTTCAAAGAAGGATTCAACATCAAATAAGAATTTAACAACTGACGCGCTTGTTGTTGGCCCCGTTGTTTATCTAGTTTATTTAACAGATATAAACTCACGGTTTTGGTTAAAGAATCTGGTTCTGATAGCAATATTTCTAAATAACTTATCATTAAGATTTCAGACACTTTAGGAGGGGTGGGTTCTACTAATTTTAACTGTTGTTGTAGACGGGATAACTGAATATCATTCAATCGTTCAGACCATTTTTGATCATGATTTTCTAACAAACTAGGTAACACATTTTGCGTTAATGTAGCTAAAGCTAAGAGTAAACGAGTGGCCTCGGTTCCTGAGTCCCAATCTTCCAAAATTTTCAGAACACCCTTAGCAATAACTTTCTGTTTTTGGGCGACAGTATTACGTAAAATATCTAATCCTTTGCGTAAATGAGGAATATTTAATGTCTCAGGAGGATATAACAAAGCGAGTTCAATATCATATAAATCTTGTAATTGTTGTAAGAGGAGATTACTGCGACGTTCGAGTTGAGATTCTTCATCTAAATTAGCAAGAATTTTGTTTTCTTCTTCTAAAGTAATGCCATATTCCCGTGATAAAGATTCAACGGTTCCTCCTTCTTTATCTAAAACGTCACCGATCGCTTTTTCTTTTTTAACCACCTTTAATAATTCTCGTCCTAACCCTTTTGCCCCTCTTCTTCGTTTACTACCAACCATTCCCCGAATACGTTGACGGAAACTTTGTAAACGCAATTGATTTTCACGGGAACGCTGTTGATTCGGGTCTAATAAGTCTGGATCTTCTACGCCTAATTCTGTTAAAATAGTTAAGTGTTCTTGTTCGCTAATGCCTAATTCTCCGCGCATTTGTTGCAAGACTTCTAAACTACTAGCCGAGTTAACATAGCCTTCTTCTAATGAATCCCTTAAAATTCCTTTGTAGGCTTCTAGACGTTTATCACCTGTAAACCCAGGCAGAATCTTCGCTAATACATAAACTTCATCGGCACTTAATAAGTCTAAAGAACGACCTTCTAAGAAGCGAGAAACATCAACTTGTAACCGAGTTAATTGCTTTCTTAATCGGTTGGCTAAACTTTCTCTAGAATAGCGTTCAGAACTTCTTGACCAAGTTCGATATAACCATAAGCTACTGGCTAATACTAATAGTAGGTTAAATAAATATTGAACTTGAATCGGAAATTTAGAGATATAAGAACGCCCTGCAAAAATAAAGAAAAAGTTGAACACCCAGAAGGTCGTTAAGGTAAAAATTTGATGCTGTAATTGTTGGGAAGTCAGTAAGGGATTACGCTTTAACTGATAGCTATTATAAACTTTTTCTAATTGTATTCCTAAAAAGTAAGCTAAGGCGATAGAAACCGCCACCGTTAAAGGAGCTGCAATTAATCGAGGAATGGGAATCGGTGTATTAAAAATATAAAATCCTGGAGAAAATAACAATTCTAATTGATTTTCTTCATGAGTCCAATGGCCCGATAACAAATAAGCCCAACTGCCCGAATAAAGATAGTAATAGGAGAAAAATCCCACCACTAAACCAGCATAACCGTAATAAAGTAACTTATAATCTGGCTTTTTAATACTATCCCAATAAGACCGTTCTGCATCGATATCAACACAAGGACTATTACAAGCAACACAAGCACTACTTTCTGTTCCGTCGGGGTTTTGACGACGACACATCGACTGAGTAATTAAGGTTTTTTGTCCTTCGTGGGCAACACTATTTAAAAGTCCTCTGGGTTCTCCATAAAATTCTTGAACCGGGGCCATAGGACAAAAATATTGACACCAAGTTTTACCAGCATATAAATAACCCACTAAAATAGCAGAACCAATGGTAAATAAAAGAAAAACCCCTAAAATGATACGGCTAGAATCATAAAATAAAAGACGACCACACACCCCAATATAGAGTAAACCTAATTGCAACTTCAAATAATGTTTACCTAACCAAGAATCACTTTTTATTTTGACTAATTCATAATGAGTTTTTCCTGTTTTTTTATCAACTCGTTTTTTTTGTCGCTGTTTTCCTAACGCCCGAAATAGTTGGGACATAAACCCTAACGGACAAATTCTTCGCCAAAATTCATGACCGAAAATTAACAAAATAAAGACACCACTCGGAACAATTAAACCCCAAAATAAAGAAGAACCTAAACCATAGGGTTGTTCTTGCAAACAAACCCCTTGAACTCGAATACAACTATCCATATCTAACTTAAACGGACTCCAACTGGTATCAGGAGAGGTCAACCAAGGAGAAATAGGGTCATAAAAGAGGGAAAAAATAAGAACTAGCCAACTACAGGCTAAAACCCATCTGACCCGGTGCATTACTTTTTCGGGAACATTAGCTAACATGGTATTTATAATCGGTGAAATAATGAATTATCAATTAGTTAAGTCTTCAGAAGACTCTTGTTTCGCTTTCTTTTTATCGGCCAATTTTTTAAACAGTGATTTCCCTTTTTTGGGTGGATAAGTCACGTGGTAATACCGTTCCTCTCCTTCTATGGTTTCCTCGACAAATCCTTTTTCTAACAAAGGTTGTAACGCTTGAAAAGCCGTTTCTTCGTCTTGACACAGATGAATAGCGATATCGAGTAAACTGGCTTTATTTTGCCGACGAATCCAATTAACTAAATGATGTTGCGGTTTAGGCAATTTTTGCAACTCACGAAAGGATAAACCAGAGGAACGAGATGACTCGTCTTTTGAGAATTGTGTCATAATAATTTCCTCTAGAATTAACCTTGAATATGAGAAACAATCCGTTGTACTTCCTTTGTTAATGGATGGTCGGGGTGTTGTAAGCAAAAAAGTCCTTGACTCCCTAAGCGCAACATCTCTGTAGATAAGGGTAAAATGCCCGCCACAGGGAGTTGATAGGTTTCATGCACTTTATCTTTTAAAATGCCAAAATCGATGTCTGGTAAGGCTTTATTGACCACTAAGAGCATTTTAGGAACTTCTAATTCCCTGGCCACTTCGACAATCACCGCCGTTCCGAGATAATCTTGTTGGTCAGGTCGTAAAATAATCACCAGCGCACTCGATAAACCAATCGAAAGTAAGGTTTCTTCGTTTAACCCTGGGTGAGTATCTACAAACAGATAATCTAACTCAAAGGTGTCTGCAACTTCATAAAATCCTTGCTGTAGCAATTCTACGTCGTATCCTTCGCTGAGAATGGTGGCAATATCTTCACTTTTCATACTCGAAGGAATGAGAAAGATTTTACCATTGGGATTACTCGCTGCAGCATTGGGATCGTTTAACACATAACTGACATCATAGGCGATTTGTTCGGCCGAACAATCATCGTCCCAAAGATAGTCATTGAGGGTTTTGTTAATTTTTGTTTCATCCAGGCGAAAAAGAATGTGAATACCTGGAGATTGAATATCAGTGTCAACAATACCCACACGCTTACCTAACAAGGCCATGGTGGTGGCTAGATTAGCCGTCATGTTTGATTTTCCTGTTCCACCACGATAGGAATGGATAGAAACAATTTGGGTCATAATAGGGTGTTTTAATGAGATTCAACAAGTAATAGGATGCAAACAACAATCGGTTAAGCCATATTAAGTCTTATGGGATAACTGCATGACAGAACACCATCAAAGCTGATTTAAAAAACCCTCAAACATCTCTTGTGAGATGGGATCGAATTGTCGACCCTAAATCGTTATTTCCTCAGTTAATACCGACTGAGAATTAGCGATCGCTTTTGCCTAGAGTTTTTCTGTCATTGTGTCTGATGTCACACTCCTCTAGTGATTCCGTCTGACAATATTAGCTTTCCCAAAAATGCTGTAAAAATCATCATATCTCACTTTGCTGAATCCCCGATCAAAAATTAACATAATAAAATTTGATCAATAAGAATAAACGTACTCATTGATCAATTAAAAATGTAAGGCTAAAAATCCTAACTCATCCACAATCTGAATTATGAGGAAAATTCAGCAAGGGTAAGCGATCGCCTCGAAAAATTTCTTCACTTTCTTCTCCCCAGGCCAATAAGTCTTGGTTAATGGTTTTCATCATCACTAACCCAGCTAAAAAAGGCAGAGTTGCTAAACTGAGACCTAAGGTTGTTAAATGGGAATATTCATTTTGATGATTCATGATCTTATACTGTTGTTACCTCTACAATTTTTCGAGTGTTAAACTTTGACAAAAGAAATGGTACATCTATCTTATCGCTCTCTGCTGACCATTAGCATCAGGGATCTCAAGTTCACTCTGGCCACCCATTGATTATCGGTGTTAATCTTGGTGACTTCAACCCTCGACTTTACCGACAGATGTTGATAGATTTTTAGTATTAAAATATATTATTTATATTTACTTATGGCACGTCGCACCTCTTCTTCTAATGCTTCTCTAAATCGTCAAAGTAACGGCACGAATCCTCATCGAGAGGTTGATTTTGACATTCAGCAAGAGTTAGCTCGTCTCCAGGAAATTATTTATGAGAGTTTTCATATTCCTGTGTCCAGATGGACGATTATCGATGAAGATAAAGTATTAGAACAATTGGAGTTCATTGGTACTAAGATTCCTGAGGCCATAAGAAAAGCATTACGAGTCCTAGAACAAGAACAAGAGATACTCGCTAACGCCGAAGCTTACGCACAGCGTATTATTCAGCAAGCCCAACAAGAAGCCGCAGAAATTCTCGATGAATCAGGAATTATTCAACAAGCGCAACACGAAGCTGAACAGATTCGCCAACAGGTACAAGCCGAATGTGAAGCCATACAAACTCAAACCATGGCCGAAATTGAGCAACAACGACAACTGGCCAATAGTGAAATGCAGCAGTTATATCAAAAGAGTGTAACCGAAGCCCAACAAATTCAAGAGGGAGCCGATGAATATGCAGACGCAGTGCTAACTCGCTTAGAACAAGAGTTAGGCGAAATGTTAGGGGTGGTTCGCAATGGTCGTCAACAACTTTATAATCATTCTGCTCAGCGTAAAAGCACTACTCCAGGCAAACAAGTTTCCGGAGGGAAGAAAAAATAATTTTAAACTCATATTTTGCATCTTCGATTAAATTAGCTAGTTTTTAACTGTTCAGCCATCAGCCATCAGCCTAGGTGCGCCCATCCTAGCTCCCTCCCACGGTGCTAGGGTGGCACTTCAGCTATTTTCATATAACACTGAATGCTGAATACTGACCGCTTTTTTAACGTCTTCTTTGTTGTAACTTCCGATAGACTTCTCTGATATCTACCTGATGATAGGATAAGGCGACTAAGGTATGATAGAAAAGATCAGCGACTTCAGAAGCGATCGCTTCTGAATCGTCATCTTTACAGGCCATGACCACTTCGGCCCCTTCTTCTCCTATTTTTTTGAGAATTTTGTTATCTCCTCCCTCTAATAAGGTTCGAGTATACGAACCTTCTACCGGGTTATCTCGACGCTGACAAATCACTTCATACACTTCTGATAAGGTATCGGCCGGAGGGGCAACGGTTTCATGGTCTTCTAGTTGATGAAAACAACTTCTTTCCCCTGTATGACAAGCAATGTCTCCCACTTGTTCGATACTAATTAACAGTGCATCACTATCACAGTCATAACGAATGGCTTTAACTTTCTGAATATGACCGGAGGTTGCGCCTTTGTGCCATAATTCTTGTCGAGAACGGCTCCAATACCACGTTTCTCCCGTTAAGAGAGTTTTTTGTAATGATTCTTCACTCATCCACGCCAACATCAATACAGTCCCGTCTAGATAATCTTGAGCGATCGCAGGTACTAATCCTTGCTCATTGTAGCGGATTTTATCTAACGGAATAGCCTTACTCAAGGGATGATCGGAAAAAACAGAAGACATTGATAAACGCCCCAAAACGATTCTTCTTTGATCCTACTATTAAATCATCCTCTGGTTAGGTGATCTTCTTTTTATTTTAAGTTATCTTTAGAAATGTAAACTTTCTTAAGATTGTCTACAATTTCTAACCAATAGCAGGACATAATTGAAATAGAAAGCCCGGAAATTCAAGTGGATGTGAGGATAGGGCTAGTTGAGGAGTTGTTATTCTTTCAAGATAGCGTTATTCATCTGAAAGATCAAGTTTTTAACATTTATCAAAGTATAAGTTTTGCATTTTTTGTCGATAACTTCATCTAAAGTTTATTGAGCAAGTAAGAGAATGTAATTCTCAATTGAAGTAGACAATTATTTAATCAAATTCAAAACACAACTCATTCAGAAAACCACTAGAAGAAACGAGGAATATTATGAAAACCCTTACAGGAATTCTTGTATTAACATCATTAGCTTTAACGCCTATGGTTAGGGCTGAAAATGCAGCAGATTTGCAACAATTAATGGAAACAGGGGAATGTGTTAGCTGTGATTTACAAGATGCTGATTTACGTAACTTAGATTTAAGGGGTGCAAATCTTGAAGATGCTAATCTCATTAATAGTAAACTGCATAATACTAACTTAAGCAACGCCAACTTAAAAGGGGCTAATCTAGTCAACGCAGACATGGATGGGGTTACCTTTCGTAATGCTAACCTTCAAGAAGCCCAAATGAGAGGGGTTTTGATGGAAAATGCTGACTTAGAAGGGGCAAACCTTCGGGGGGCAGACTTTACCCTTCATGATGCAGAAAGGGCGATTCTCACCGGTTCTAATCTGCGTAATGCTGATTTAACGGGGGCTTATTTACGAGGCATTAAACTCAAAGAGGCTAATCTAGAAGGAGCCAATCTTTCTTATACTGATTTTACGACAGATTATCCGAGAAATAGTACAGCAAAAACCGCTTTTGATATGGCGTTATTAGCTGTTCCCTTCGCCATTCCTGGGGCAGTATTAGGGGGCGTTGGCGCTATTGTTATTCCTGAAGCTGCTTCTTATAATGCGGATGTGAGTTACGCCAATCTTCAAGGGGCAACCTTAACCGGTGCCAACTTGCAAGATATTAATCTTCATGAGGCTAATCTTAAAAATGCGAACTTAGAAAATGCCAACTTGCACCATGCTTATTTAGTTAACTCAGATTTCAGGTATGCTAACTTAACCGGCGCAAGACTCAGTGACATTAATATGGAAAATGCTAATTTCAGTAATGCGACGTTACCCGATACCGATTTTCATCTTTCTTATTTAGTGAATGCTGATTTCAGTCATGCTAATTTAGCTCATGCTAATCTAACCGAGATTAACATGGAAAATGCTAATTTTAGTGATGCTAATTTAGTCGATGCAGTTTTCAATTCTTCTTATTTAGTGGGTGCAAATATGAGTGATGCGATGCTCACTTCTGCTCAATTAAAAGATATTAATATGAGTGGGGCTAATTTAACTTCAGCTAATCTTGAGAATGCTAACTTAAGCGATTCTAATTTAACGAATGCTAACCTCTGTGGTGCGATTATGCCTGATTCTGATGTATCTCAAGTTGGGTGTACTGCGGTTAATTATTAGTATTAAGTATTACGGTAAGGTGGGCAATGCCCACCCTAAAATAATTAGGGTTGAGTAATTTTTTCTAAAAAAGTATCAACATCTTGTTCTAGAATTTGTAAGAGATTGATAGATTTATCTAGGTTGTTTTTTAACTGTTCATATTCAATCGGCGTTCCATAAGCATGACGAAAAAAGTGTCTAAATCCTCTTAAACTATTTAATATGAGAAAAGTATCTTGAGAGATTAATGAGGGACGAATATCAGGAATCGTTTGAGTCATTCTGGTGAGTAATGCAATCTGAAATTTTGCTGTTTCTGTAATATTATTTTCAAAATAAGTCGCCACAATTTTAAGTAAATCTTCTACTGCATTATATAAATTATGAATGTGATAAGCGACACTTTCTAAACGAATTATATCATTAGCTGTTAACCCTTGGCTTCTATTCTGTAAGGTTTGATGAATTTTTTTGATAAGTTGCATTTGTGCATTAATATCAGTTTTAAAAATAATTAAGGTGTTTTCATCCATAAGATACCTTTTTCGCGAATCCGATGAGCAAAATGACATTGATTGAGTTTAATTATATCAACTTCTCTTTCTAAATAAGTGGATAGTAAACTAATGGCTAAAAAATGCTTTTCAGGATTGATTGTTTCCACGGCTAAATCAACATCTGAGTTTTGATGAAACTTGTTAGGATAGGTAACAGAACCAAAAATATAAGCTTTTTCTATGCCATAATCTGACCCATATCGATCTAACCATTCTTGTGTTTTCTTAAGGATAAACTGTCGTTCTTTTTCTTGTTTTAAACGGCGATCGCTAATTATTTTATCTAGTTTTTTTGATGAAAAAAAGCTCATTTTTTTCTTTCTTTAAGACACTTTGCTAGAGGATTGAGAGCCAAAACTAGCAATCAATAAAAATACAATACCAATATTAATAAAAACATCCGCTAAATTAAACACAGGAAAATTAATTAAACGAAAATCTAAAAAATCCACCACATAGCCAAATAAAAAACGATCTAATCCATTACCCAATGCGCCGGATAAAATAAATCCATACCCTAATTGTTCAGTTACTTTCATTTTTTCTCCCCACCAAGCTAAGGCCATTAACCCTAAACTTACCCCCAAAGAAAGCCACCGTAACCATTTAGCGCCCCCTTCAAAAAAACTAAAAGCCGCCCCTGTATTAATCACATAAGTAAAGTGAAAAACCCCTGGCCACAACGGTATGGTATCACCAATATCAGGAAAGGTTTGAACCACCCAATATTTAGTAACTTGATCTAAAATAAAACCGACTATCCCGACTATCCAAAACCAACGATTTTTTTTCACGAATCTAATTAATAAAAGAGAATATGACGCAAAATAAAGGCAATAACAGCCACAACACAAACCACCACTAATTGACCAGAAATAGGCTCAACGGAATAATTAATAATCAGATCAAAAAGATTATCTGAGGGAAGACTAGAAGGACTAAGAAAGAAGAGTCCGAGTAAATAAATTAAACCACAAACATGAATCATTAATAAACCAGCAGCAGCACTCATTCCTAATACTTCTAACTTCGTTCTTCTGTGAAACGCCAACCAACCACATAACCAGGCCCCAGGCATAAACCCTAAAATATAACCAAAACTAGGTTGTTGCCAGTATTGTAGACCACCCCCTTGAGCAAACACAGGATACCAAAATAAACCCAAGAAGATATAAGCCACTTGAGCCAAGAAACCTGCATTTTTTCCGCCCATACAGCCGGTTAAGAGGACAGCCCCCACTTGAAACGTGACCCCAAGTGGTAAACTATTGACCCCTTGTTCATACCAAGTCCAGGGCATATTCGTAACGAAAGCTTCAACAAAGGTGCTGAATATAGTTAGTAATAAGCCGATTATCGCCCAAAGCAGTTCATTGGCAAAAGACACCGTTGATGAGGATTTTGTTGTATTAGTGAGCTTTTTTTTGGGTTTGCGTTTTATATTCACCAGGAATTGGAGCTTCACCCCCTTGCAGTCCTAAAGATTCTAGCATGGCGTGATCATTTTCTGGGGGTTGTCCCAGGGTGGTTAGATAATGTCCGATCAGCATAGCATTAATTCCTGATTTTAACCCTAAACTTTGTAATTCTCCCATGACGGCCTCTCGTCCGCCAGCGTACCGTAGAATTTGTTCAGGGAGAAGAAAACGGAAAAGTGCGATCGCTTTTAGGGCTTCAAACACATCCAGTTTCGGTAAATGGCCTAAGGGGGTTCCCTCTCTGGGGTTGAGGAGGTTGATGGGAACGGAGTCGACTTCTAATTCTCGGAGGGAGATAGCGAGGTCAACCCTATCCTCCCATGTCTCTCCCATGCCCATTATTCCCCCCGTACAGGCTTGGATTCCTGCTTTTTTGAGGTTTTTAACGGTTTCAACGCGATCGCCCCAGGAATGGGTAGAAACAATGGATTGATAATAGTTTTCAGAAGCTTCTAAATTATGGTTATAACGAGTGACCCCTGCTTGTTTCAATGCTTCTGCTTGTTCGAGGGTAACTTCTCCGAGGGCGCAACAGGGCTTAATATTGGTTTCGGTGGTAATCTGTCTTACTGTTTCTAGTATTTTCTCAAATTCTCCTGATTGGGGGCTATTATATTTCGGCCCGCGGCCTTGACTAACTAAACAGAAACGTTTGGCCCCGGCCGCCTCTGCTGCTTTTGCCTGTGCGAGAATTTCTTCAGAAGATTTTAAGCCGTAGATAGGACTATTTTCCCCTTGGTGGTGGACCGACTGGGAACAAAATTGACAATTTTCTGAACAGTTGCCAGATTTGACGTTGATAATGCTACAGAGATCCACTACATTACCACAACAGGATTGACGAATGCGATCGGCTGCTTCACACAGTAATAAGATATTGTCCTGGCCTTCTATTTGGGTGAGGGTTAAGGCTTCGGTTTTATTGAGGCGATCGCCGTTTATAATACGTTGGGACAGGGCCTCTAACCAGTCTTTTAAGGCAGTGGTGTCTGTGGGTGGGGGAGTTTGAAGGGGTGAGGCGGATAATTGAACCACGATAGTCTTACCTGATGCTGTTTAAAGTCATGTGCATTGTATCATTTGAGGGTTTTTCCCTATACTGAACAGCAAGAAATCTTTAAAGTTACCTTCTGACTTCTGACTTCGTTAATGCCTGTTGCCCCTCCCAAAATAAGTAGATCACAAAGATCCTAGTTAGGATTGCGGGGGAGCTCCGGAGACCGAAGCGGAGGAGAAAGAAAATAGAATAAAAATAAAAAATTAGGGAATATGATTGAGATTCTTAGAGATTTATAACCTTTTGAACTTTTATTTACTCTAAAATACTTTAAAATAATCTCCCCTTCTCCCCACTCCCTGCTCCCTTGCAGCCCAAACAAGTAAGTTTTCGATCTACTGAAAATTTTTGGAGTTTATGATAAGGTAGATAGAGAAAGGCTGCCGTGTTGGTGACTGCCAATAAAGTTTTTTGATCTATGCTTTGAGTTTAAGGGCGTTAACCAGCTATCGTGGCAGTAAACCGAGCTTGTACTCGGAAACAGAAGCGATAAGCGGTCGATACCCACCTGGTTTTTCCAGGTCATAAACTGAGGTAAAACGGCACGGTGGTCTTTCAGATTTTTTAAGATAATGTCAAGATTTCTAGATATTACCAGGGTTAAGCAAGACAAAATCTGAAACTTAACCTAAAATTAAAGAAACCCTAACAATATTAGGCATTGAGACAACAGACAAATCGTTACAAAACTTTGGGTCTTCCAGTGAGTGTAACCCAACTCGACCAGGGGATAACGGTTGTCCATCAAAACCTTACTGTTACACCTGTGACTGTCGTTGATGTGTGGGTCAAAGCAGGGGCGAGAGTGGAACCTCATCACTGGAAAGGAACTGCCCATTTTTTAGAACATATGATCTTCAAAGGAAGTCAAAGTATTCTTCCAGGAGATTTTGATCAGGTTATAGAACATCATGGAGGCATAACCAACGCCTTCACCAGTTACGACTATGCCCATTTTTTCCTAACCATAGCGAGGGAGGGCCTAACCCAGACCTTACCTTATCTAGGAGAAATTTTACTACAAGCAGCCATTCCTGACGAAGAATTTGGGCTTGAAAGGGATGTTATCTTAGAAGAGATCAGACTATCCTACGATGACCCTGACTGGGTATGCTTTCAAAGCCTCTGTGAAACATTATATCAACACCATCCCTACGGTCATTCGATTCTCGGTCACGAAACCCAATTAAGAAACTATTCAGCCCATCAGTTACGATGTTTTCATCGGACTCATTATCAACCCAATAACATGACAGTGGTGGTGGTGGGGAATATTGAAGAAAAAGCAGCCCTCTCATTGGTAGAAAAGACCTTTTCTGATTTTACTATCCCCTCAGAATGTCCCCCCCACGAAATTAAGCCAGAACCCCCTTTAAAAGAAATTAGACGAAATGATATTTATTTTCCCAGATTAGCCCATGGACGCTTACTGATGGGATGGATAGGACCAGGAATTGACCAACTTGAAGAAGGAATCGGACTCGATTTACTCTCTGTAATTTTAGCCGGGGCCAGAACCTCTCGTCTCGTTCAAGAATTACGAGAAGAGAAACAACAGGTGATGGATATTGAAAGTTCTTTTTCCTTGCAACAAGATTCTAGTTTGTTTACCATTGGAGCATGGTTAGATCCCCAAGATTTAGAAGAAGTTGAGGCCATTATCTGCGATCGCTTAAAACAATTACAAAAAGAACCAATTACAGAAACAGAATTAAACAAAGCCAAACGATTACTGTGTCATGATTATATTTTTTCTACGGAAACCCCCAGTCAATTAGCAGGATTATATGGTTATTATCAAACCTTAGCCGATGCCAAACTTGCCTTTACCTATCCTATCTTAATTCAACAATATACGGTGGAAAAATTGCAACAGATTGCTTGTCAATATTTATCGACACAACAGTATGCTATCACCGTCATGAAACCCTGCTGATTACTGATACATAATTCTATCAATAATGAAAACCTCTTCTCTCGTTTCTACCGCCAACTTTCTCCATCGTTTGCAATTAGATAATGGTATCACCTTAATTGTTCGAGAAAATCCCACCGCCGACTTGGTATCGGGGCGATTTTTTTGGAAACAAACAGGGACGTTATGGGAAAACCCAGAAAAAGCAGGGATTTTTCATTTATTAGCGAGTGTTATTACCAAAGGAACCCAAACCATGTCCTCTCTGATATTGCAGAGGCCATTGAATCGATGGGGGCCAGCTTAGGAGGGGATACCGCATCGGATTACTTTATGATGAGTCTGAAAACTGTTTCAGCGGACTTTGAATCGATTTTAAACTTATTAGCAGAAATTTTGCGATCGCCTACTTTTCCAGAAGAACAAATTGCCCTAGAAAAACAGTTAATTTGTCAAAGTATTCGTTCCCAACAAGAACAACCCGTTTAACATTGCTTTTAATCAATTACGAGAAACAATGTATGGTGAACATCCTTATGGACGCTCAATTCTAGGCACAGAAGAAACCGTTTGTCAAGTGAGTCGAGAAGACTTAAACGGTGTCATTATGAACATTTTCGTCCTGATAATTTAATTATTAGTTTATCAGGCAATATTACC
>NZ_PRLH01000113.1 GCF_003013815.1 Cyanothece sp. BG0011
AACGAAGCCATAAATCTGTTAAAACAGTACCCAAACGTCAAGCTTGACACCTTAGAGTCCCCTGAACAGGCTTTATTCCATTTATTATCGGGGGATGTGGATGGGTTAGCTTATCCTGAACCTCCCATCAGACATTTAGTCCAATCCATTTCCCTTGATTATCGTCTCAAAACCATTGAACCGGTTTTAAAAGAAATTCCACGGGCGATCGCGGTACGAAGCGATCGCAGCGAACTCCTACAACGGTTAAATCCGGCGGTTAAAGCTTTTCTCCAATCATCAGACTATGAAGAAATTTATCAACGTTGGTATCAACCCACCCCCCTGATCACCCTCTCTCCTATGATGTTAAAGGGTTTAGGGGGATTAGTGTTTTTAATCGCTATGGTTATCTTCCTGTGGCGACTTTCTCTGATGCGATCGATGTCTCGTTTACGACAAACCCAAATGGCTTTAAAGGAAAGTGAAGCCCAATATCGAGGGATTGTCGAGGATCAAACAGAATTAATCTGTCGTTTTCTGCCCGATGGCACTTTAACCTTTGTTAATCAAGCCTATTGTCGTTATTTTGAACAATCCTATCATGACATCATTAATCGTCGTTTTATTCCTTTCATTCCTGAAGAGTATCACCAATCTTTACAGGATAATTTGAGTCGTTTGAGTAGGGCGAACCCGGTTATGAGTCATGAGCATCCTGTGATTAATGGTCAAGGGGACATCCGTTGGCAATATTGGGTGAATCGAGGGCTATTTGATGAAGGGGGCAATCTAGTTGAAATTCAAGGGGTGGGTAGAGATATTAGCGAACAAAAATGTATTGAACAAGAACTGGCGAAAAATTTACAGCAATCCCAAACTTTAAATAATATTATTAAGCAAATTCATCAAACCCTTGACATTGAGAGCATTTTAAAAAATGCCACGGAGGAAACGAGAAAAATTTTACAAAGCGATCGCGTAGCTGTTTATCAATTTAATGCTGATTGGAGTGGAGAGTTTATTGCTGAATCAGTGGATGAAAAATGGGTTAAATTAGTCAATAGTGATGTTAAAAAAGTCTGGGAAGATACGTATTTACAAAAAACTCAGGGGGGAAGATATAAGAATAACCAAACGTTTAGGGTAGATAATATTTATACAGTGGGTCATCAACAATGTCACATTGACTTATTAGAGCAGTTCCAAGCCAAAGCTTATATGATTGTTCCCCTGTTTGTCCATCATCAATTATGGGGTTTACTTGCTTGTTATCAAAATTCCCATCCTCGTCACTGGAACTCTTCAGAATTACAATTATTAACTAAAATCAGTCATCAATTAGCCCTCGCCATCCAACAATCTGAATTATTAAAACAATTAGAAACCGCTAAAAATTCTGCCGAAGCCGCTAATGAGGCTAAAAGTAATTTCTTAGCTCATATGAGTCACGAACTAAGAACCCCCTTAAATGCCATTTTAGGATTTAGTCAATTACTTAATAATGATTATAATTTGAATGATGAACAAAAAGAATATATTGGTATTATTAACCAAAGTGGAGAACATTTACTGACAATTATTAAAAATATTTTAGACATGGCTAAAATTGAAGCGAGACAAGTTTCTCTTCACTACCAATCTTTTAACCTCTATCAGTTGCTGAGAAATATTAGCCAAATGTTTAAATTAAAAGCCCAATCTAAAGGAATTGATTTGATTATAGAAATTGGACAAAATGTTCCTAGTTTTATTGTTAGTGATCAAGCCAAATTACGACAGATATTAATTAATTTACTCAATAATAGTCTTAAATTTACTGAAGAAGGAAAAGTTATTTTAAGAATACTCAATTCTCAAAAAGTACCCCAAGAAAAAGGCGGAAAAATAGCTTTAACCTTTGAAATTGAAGATACTGGAATAGGAATTGATCTCAAGGATTTTGACCATTTATTTGAACCTTTTTTTCAAACTAAAGTAGGTCAAAAAAGTCAAGAAGGAACAGGATTAGGACTGAGCATTAGTAAAGAATTTGTTGACTTAATGGGAGGGAAATTACAAGTCAGTTCTCAGGTCAATCAGGGTACAACTTTTTACTTTACGTTATCGGTAGAAATCCCAAAAAGTAGCGACACGGTTAAAGTTTCGAGTCCAGATAAAATCGTCGGATTAGCTCCTCATCAACCCTCATATCGTATTTTAATTATTGAAGACGATTTCGCCAATCGTAAAGTTCTAATCAATCTTTTAAAATCAGTAGGATTTGTGGTTCAAGAAGCGAATAATGGAGAAGAAGGGGTCAAACTTTGGGAAACATGGCAACCTGACTTAATTTGGATGGATTTAGAAATGCCAGTGATGGACGGATATCAAGCCACTCGAACCATTCGGACAAAAAACAAGGAATTAGACGGCACAAAAACCCCTAAAATTATTGCTTTAACTGCCAGTGTTTTCGCCGAAAATAGAGAAGCGGTTTTAAACATTGGTTGCGATGATTTTGTCAGTAAACCGGTTGCTGAATCCACCATTTTTGAAAAACTTGCCGAACACTTAGGAGTCCGTTATATTTATAGTAATTCCCTAACCACTCCTGTTGCTCAACAGAGAACACCCTTCCAATTAAAACAACTCAAAACTCAATTAGAAACCCTATCCATAGCTTGGCGTAACCAACTTTACCAAAAAGCAGCAGCAGCGGATGGAGAATTGATATTGCAACTGCTTGATGAATTACCATCAGAGTATAGAGATTTACGTCAAGGGATAGTAGATTTAGTGGAAAATTACAGTTTTGATCAGATAATGGAAATTAGCCAGTAATAATTGTTCCTTACTCGTACTGACATTATTGCCAAAATGTAATAGAAAAAATTACTTTTATTCATGATTAACCCCAATGCCTCTGAGCCTTCGGTGAATATTCTAATTGTTGATGATAAACCCCCTAATATCCAGGTTTTATCAAAGATGTTAACCAAAGTGGGGTATAAAGTACGGGGAGTTACCAGTGGCAAGATGGCACTGACAGCCGCTAAAACCATGCCTCCAGATATTATTCTTTTGGATATCAAAATGCCTGATATGGATGGTTATGAAGTCTGTCAACACCTGAAGCAGTTCCCAGAAACGGTAGAGATTCCTATCATTTTTATTAGTGCCTTACAAGACGCACAAGACAAAGTCAAAGCCTTTGCAGCAGGAGGGGTTGATTACATTATCAAACCCTTTCAGTTTGAAGAAGTTCACGCTAGAGTCTCTCTTCATTTAGCCTTTAGAAAAACCCGTTATCAACTACAACAATTAAACCAAGAATTAGAAAAACGAGTCGAAGAACGCACCACCGCTTTATTAGAAGCGCAAGGAGAACTGCTATTTTATGCCCGTCACGATAGTTTAACGAATTTAGCCAACCGTCGCTTATTGTTAGAACGAGTTGATCTGGCCCTGAAACGGGTTCATGAAGAAGATCATTATCTGTTTGCTGTGTTAGTCATTGATCTCGATCGCTTCAAACGCATTAATGATAGTGAGGGTCATATGGTGGGCGATCGCCTTTTAGTGGAGGTGAGTCGCACCTTAGAAACCTTGGTGAGTCCGGCCGATACCGTGGCCCGTTTGGGGGGAGATGAATTTGCCATTTTGCTCGATCCCATTGAGGATGTTAACGAAGCCCTCCGATTTGCCCAAGAGATCAAAACCACCTTAACCACTTCATTTTTTATCCAAGAAAAAGAAGTCTTTACCAGTCCCAGTATTGGGTTAACCATCAGTCATCCTAGCTATCAGTCCCCTATCGAAATTTTACGGGATGCCGACATTGCTATGGGACAAGCGAAAGAAAAGGGACGGGGAAGATATGAAATTTTTAATCAACAAATGCACGCCCAAGCATTAAAATTATTAACCTTAGAAACGGATTTACGTCACGGTATCGATAAAGATGAATTTGAGGTTTATTATCAACCTATTATGCAATTGAACCCCATCGCCTTGGTGGGGTTTGAAGCTTTAATTCGTTGGCAACATCCCCGTAAAGGCTTTATTTCCCCTGGGGAATTTATTCCTGTTGCTGAAAATACCGGGTTAATTATTCCTATCGGTACCATTGTTTTAGAAAAAGTCTGTCATCAGATACAAACTTGGAACCAAAAATATCCTCAGGCAAGGAATTTAAAAGTGGCTGTTAATTTGTCGAGTAAACAGTTTAATGATGTTAATTTGGTGCAAAAGATTGACGAGGTTTTAGAAAAAATGAGCTTAAAATCTAATCATTTAAAAATAGAAATCACCGAGACCTCTTTAATTGAACATTCTTTATCCACTATCAAATTACTCAAAGAATTAAAAAAACGTGATTTAGAAATTTGTCTCGATGATTTTGGCACGGGTTATTCTTCTTTAAGTTATCTACATCAGTTTCCCGTTGACACCTTAAAAATTGATCGTTCTTTTATTAATAGTATTGGTAAACCTCAAGACAATTCAGAAATTATTCAATCGATTATTACTTTAGCCCATAATTTGAAAATGAAAGTAGTGGCAGAAGGCATCGAAACAGAAGAACAACTCATTTATTTACAACAATTAAACTGTGATTTTGGTCAAGGATACTTTTTTAATCGTCCTTTACCACCGATAGAAGCAGAAAAACTGTTAATTAATAATTAATATTGAAAGGCAGGAGGCAGGGAGAAAAAAGTTACTCTACTAAAATAAGCGGATTTAGTATCAAAGATACTTAATCTTAGCATTTTCAGAGAAAATTAAGTCAAGAGGTTGCGCCAGTGGAGGTGGTTATGGTAAATTAATATCTCATAATTGCCAGCTTGTTTATATCAACAAATAAGCGATCTCCACAAAGTCAAAAACTCATAGAGAATTAATAGCATTAAGTCTATCCAAAAATAATAATAAATAATTATGAAAGTTACATTAGATATTGCTTCATCGGACTTGAAGAAACTATTAAATCCGATGATAACAGAAAACTGTATTACTCTTAATGATATCAGTTGGCATGAATACGAAAGTCTTTTAAGGATTTTCAGAGATAAACCCTTGTTACGTTTAAGTTATCTCGAAGGCGATCTTGAAATTATGACTAATTCTCCAGAACATGAAATGATAAAAACTTTAATTGGAAGATTAATCGAAATTTATGCCTTAGAAAAAGGAATTGATTTATATGGATGTGGATCAGCTACCTATAAAAAAGAAGCAAAATTTAGAGGATTAGAACCTGATGAAAGTTATTGTGTCGGGAATCGCAAAGATATTCCAGATTTAGCGATAGAAGTTATTATAACCAGTGGTGGAATTGATAAATTAAAAATCTATCAAGGCTTAAACATCCCTGAAGTGTTATTTTGGCAAGAAGAAAAATTCACCCTATACGGTTTAATTAATGAATTAGAAGGGTATCAAGAAATTGAACAAAGTCAACTCTTACCCGAACTAAATTTAAAGCAGTTAGCCCAATATATCAACCCTGCTGAAGAACCTGAAATGGTACGCGCTTATCGTCAAACAATTCGCAATTAACCTTACATTGATCATTTTCGGTAGATCATTGATAATAAGTAAAGAATGATTGAACACAAAAGAAGAAATTGATGCTCAAAGCTGGAATCGTTGGACTACCTAACGTCGGTAAATCGACTTTATTTAACGCGCTGGTTGCTAATGCCAAAGCAGACGCAGCGAATTTCCCCTTTTGTACCATTGAACCGAATGTGGGGGTTGTCTCCGTTCCGGATGAACGATTAACAGTGTTAGCTGAACTGTCTGAGTCTGCAAAAATTGTCCCCACTCGCATCGAATTTGTGGATATTGCTGGCTTAGTCAAAGGTGCATCAAAAGGAGAAGGACTCGGTAACCAATTTTTAGCGAATATACGAGAAGTTGATGCCATTGTTCATGTGGTGCGCTGTTTTGATGACGATGATATTATTCATGTGTCGGGTTCCGTTGACCCGGCTAGGGATATTGAAGTCATTAATCTAGAATTGGCCTTAGCTGACCTTGGTCAGATAGAAAAACGTCTAGAACGGGTGCAAAAGCAAGTCAAGGGTAAAAAAGAAGGCCAAGAGGAGATCGTCGCTTTAGAGAAGATTATCGCTATGCTCAATGAAGGAAAAGGAGCGCGTCATGTAGAATTGACCGAAGAAGAAGAAGCCTTCATCAAACCCTTGGAACTGTTAACCCGTAAACCTATCATCTATGCAGCCAATGTGTCAGAAGATGACTTAGGGACGGGGAATGATTGGGTAGAGGAAGTGAGAAAGATTGCTGAGATGGATAAAGCGAAGGTAGTTATTGTGTCTGCTCAAGTAGAATCGGAATTAATTGAGATTTCTGAAGAAGAAAAAGCCGACTATTTAGAGTCTTTGGGGGTTCAAGAAGGGGGGTTACAATCCTTAATTCAAGCGACTTACGAATTGTTGGGACTGAGAACCTATTTAACCACCGGACCCCAAGAAACTCGCGCTTGGACCATTGTGGCCGGAATGAAAGCACCCCAAGCAGCCGGTGTCATTCATACGGACTTTGAACGGGGGTTTATTCGCGCTGAAACCATTTCTTATGACGATTTAGTGGCTTGTAAAACCATGACGGTGGCTAAAGAAAAGGGTTTAGTTCGTAGCGAAGGCAAAGACTATGTGGTGCAAGAAGGGGATGTGATGTTATTTCGGTTTAATGTTTAGTTTGAAACAAAAAGAAAAAACAGAATTTTGTAAGGTGGGCAAGGTTTCCAAGAATCAAGTTAGTTTTGATAAGTCTTTGATACCAAATCCGCTTATTTTAGTAGAGTAACGTTTTTTCTCCGGCGCTCCCTGCTCCTGCGCTCCCTGCTCCCTGCTTCGAGACTTGATACTATACTATACTATCTAAAGCGGATCTCGTATGACTTGCCCACCCTACCGTCTAGAATATCCTCAGAATCAACTGAAGAAATCAAATATTAAGGAAAAACAGCCCAAGGAACCTTGGACTGTCTTTAAGAGTCGCCGATGAAGCGTAAGACATCAAAAAAAACGGCTAACTCTTGTTACGGAGACACTTTAAAAAGTTTGGATCATTAACAATTTATTAAACTTGTTATTTATTGTAACTTAAGTGACCGATTCTGTTGGCTTTTGTTCCCAGGGTTAACTGACTAAATGATGATCTAGGGCAAAACGGACTAATTCGGCGCGGTTGCTGGTGTCGGTTTTCCGCAGTAAACTACTCACATATTTTTCGATGGTACGGGGACTTAAATGAAGTCTTTGACCTATTTCGCCGTTGGAGAGTCCCATGGTTAAGAGATCAAGGACTTCGCTTTCTCGTCGCGTGAGATCAAACAATTCCATTTCTGCTTGAATGGAAATTTTAGCAGCTTCTTGCTGTTGTTGAAGATTTTTTTGAGTTGAAGATTGTTCTTGAGAAAATCGCCATTCTGACTGGATAATTTGCGATCGCTCTAATAAATTACGAATCACTGCCTTTAATTCTTCCATTTCAAAGGGTTTGGGTAAATACACATCACAACCCACTTGATACCCTTGGATGCGTTCTGCTGTGGTGTCACATTCGGTCAAAAAGACCACCGGAAGCAAGCGAAACTCAGGGAGTTGTCGCAGTTCTTTAACTAAAGTATAACCGTCTTTGTATGGCATCTTAATATCGGATACCAACAAATGGGGGCGATAAGTCTTAACTAAGGAAAAGGCATCTTCTCCATTTTGGGCAGTTATCGCTGCATAACCGTGAATTTCTAAGTAGTCTTTAACGGCGACACGAATTCCGAGGTCGTCATCGGCGACTAAAATCAATAATGGCATAGGTGAGGGCTTACGTCTCTATTATTAGCATAGCATTTTTAGAAGAGATTGAGGAAAATTGAAACATTGACTCTTAATAATTGGTAGTAATCAGTAACTAACAATCGAGATTACATCATTAGTTACTGATTACCCACTGATTAGCTGTTAAATCTCTCCGCGAATTTCTTCAATTACGCCGTCACGAATGACAATTTCTACATTTAACTTTTTCACCAAATTGTCTCCTTTTTCGACACGGAAAAAGCTTTCCATTTGTCCTTGAACCACTTCTTGTTCGAGTTCGACGGTTTGCACTTGTTGCATTTGTTGTAAGAATTGATTTTTTCTTTCTAAAAACTCGCTTTTTTTCTGATTAACCTGTAATTGAATATTATCAATTTGTTGGGTTGTTTGCTCACCCGGAGGGGAAACACTTTGTTTTTGAATCTCAGAAATAGCTCGTTGTCCTTGCATTTCAATTTGTTGCATTTGGTTGTCAAGCTGGCTGATTTGTGCTTGCAATTGTTGTTGCATTTCTTCTTTCCAGCGAGGGGTAACGATCACTTTTAAATTAACTGGACGTTTTAGTAATAAACTGGTGTTTGCGTCTTCCATGACTGTTTTCTCCGTTGACTAGCTTTTTCTGATGATTAAGATTCAAACATCCCGTCGATCATACCCTGATATCGTTCTGTGACCACAGGCCGTTTGATTTTTAAGGTTTGGGTCATCATACCGTTGTCAACGGAAAAGGGTTCTAAGATCAGTTCAAAGGCTTTAATTTGGTCATCTGCGCGGTATCCGGGGCGGTTTTTCACTTCTCGGTTCAATTCTTGTTTAAATAGGTTTTGAACGGGTTTTCCGTAGAGATCACTATTAACGATCGCTTCTCTGCTGGCATCTTCAGGGGGAAAACTCAGGTTCAGTTGTTGATTTTTGCCCCATGTTTGCAATGCGTCTAAATTGGGGACAATTAAAGCACCTAAAGCTTTTTGATCTTGCCCCACTAACATCATTTGGTCGATATAAGGACTTCTAACGCAAGCATCTTCAATGGGTTGGGGTTCAATATTTTCGCCGTTACTCAAAACAATGGTATCTTTGGCCCGTCCACTAATCACTAGATCATTCATGGGGGTGATCCATCCTAAGTCCCCACTATTAAACCATCCTTCCGAATTGATCGCTTTGGCCGTTGCTTCGGGTTTTTTGTAGTATCCTTGCATGACTTGAGGACCGCGTATGAGAACAACCCCTTTTTTTCCTTGGGAAAGGGGTTCACCGGTATCGAGATCAACGATCTTGATCTCGGTTTTGGGAATAGGTTGACCGGAGGAACCCCGCAGGTTATGACTATAGGTGCGTGCATTGGTCACGGGGGCCGTTTCAGTGAGGCCGTAACCCACTAACACGGGGACGTTGATGATCTCATAGAACTCGTCTAAATGCTTGGCCAGGGAACCGCCACCACTGACGAGGGTTTCAAAATTGCCCCCTAAACCGTCTCGAATTTTCTGGTAGACTAATTTATCTCCTAAATTATGTAATGGGGCTAATAAGGACATTTTTAGCCGTGCCATGAGCCTTTCTGTTGCCGACGCATCGAAGTGTTCTAAGCTCATGTTATTGGCGATGCGTCTTGAAAGGATAAAAGTTTGAGAAATATTGAAGAAAAACTTGACTATTTTTTGTTGGGTCGGACTTTGTTCTCTAAACTGCTTCTGTATTCCTTCATAAAGAGAGTCCCAAAGACGGGGAACCCCCACCATGTGATGGGGTTTAAACTTCTTGAGATCGGTCTTAAAGTTACGGATATTGGTATAAATGAGGGTGCATCCTTGAGAGAGTAAAAAATATTCTCCACTCCGTTCGTAGGCGTGCCAAGAGGGTAAAATACTGAGAACTTTGTCTCCTGGTTGGGGTTTGATGACTGCATCTAAATTTTTGACTTGATGCAATAGGTTACCATGAGACAACATTGCACCTTTGGGTTGTCCGGTGGTTCCTGAGGTATAAATTAAAGTAGCTAAATCATCATCTTCTTTGGTAACAGGGTTTAAGCTATGTTTTGCCCCTTCTTCCATCAGTTGAGTATAGTTTAAGGTTTTGATGGAATCATCGGTTTTGGGGGTTTCGTCGCTGAGTAGAATGATGAGTTGTAGGGGTATTTCGTCACAAAAAGAGCGTATTTTATCTAAAGTCTTCTGATTTTCTACGATGAGGGTACTACTATCACTATCTCTTAAAATATAGGCTATTTCGTTTTTATCTGCTTGTGCCGATCGCACGGCATTGGCGGCCCCTGCTAACATGGAACCTTGATCGGCAATGAACCAACGGGGACTATTATCAGCAATCAAGCTAATTTTATCATCAGGGGTGACTCCTAGGGCTTGCAGTCCAGAGGCAAATTGTTTGATTTGTTGGTATAACTGAGCGTAAGTTAGTTTAACTGCTGGTTTGCTGTGGGGATCATGGAGTGCGAGGATGTCGGGGAATTTTTTCGCTGCGATCGCCCAGATATCAGGTAAGGCCGTTAAGTTAGCATATTCAGGAATCGTTGTCATAGCATTAATATTAGTAATGGTTTTACCCTATAGACTAGCTAATCATGGGGTGATTGTTCCCATGTTAGAGGTTTAATGCTTTGGTTTAAAGGGGAATAGTGACAGTTTTTTCAGTGATCAGTGACTTGCTTACTTTCTCATTATGTAGGAGCATAATAAGATTATTTCAATGTATTTCATTGATATAGTTATTTTATTATTTCAACTAATTGACTTGATTGATTAAAAAGTTGAGGTTTTGGTAAAATTTCATTATTCTCTAAAGTAGATTCTACTAACAACTCTAATACTTCTTGGGCATTTTTTAAAGCTTCCTCATAAGTATCACCATGGGTATGACAAAATTCTCCCCATTCAGGAAGGGTAACAACATAACATTCATCTTCGTTTGACCATTGAATAATAATTGTGTAGTGATTATTCATTATTGATCCTCCTTAATTTTAGCTAGTTTATTTAAAGCATTATTGACATCTTTTTCTTGATAAGGTTTTGCATCATCTCCGTCTTGACCAGATAAGGTTATTTTACCAGATAATAAAGGATGTGACCATTTTGTATGACTTCCTTTTGCTGGTTGATAGGTAAATCCTGCTTTTTTCAGTATTTGTTTTAATTCTCTAATTTTTTTCGGCATTATTCTATTATATTATGTAGGGACATAATAATATTATGACCTACCACCAACTTAATATAGACTTGGATTTCTATATTTGTCGTTGGAATATTTTAGATAAAAATGAGGTTATTTATGTCAAGAAATAATATTAACATTAAAAATTCTTTAGATCAAATAACGTTAACTGATTATACTGTTCTTCTGGTTGTTCATCTTCTTCGATTGGTTCTAATTCTATATCATCTGTATAAGTAACTGCATATTCTTTAGCTTTTTGTGCAAAGGGAAAGGGAAAAGGTAAGGTTGTTTCATTGGAATAATATGGCCACAGAGATCGTAAATAATGTACGAATGCTGCTAATTCTTCATTATTATTTTTAGGATTATAGATAATAGAAATTTCTAAAGGAACGACTTTATATGTCGCTTTTGTCCCATCATCTAAACGAGATTGACCAATCCTAAGTAAGTTTTGTTCAGTGTTTAAATTCTGTCTTAAACTGATAAAAAGATTATTTTTTATACTATCACAAACATTATCCCATCTAAATACGCCTGTTGTTTTACTTTCTGATGCTTGATTATCTTTTACTGCTAATTTATGAGGAACTTCTCCATTTTTATTGATTCGTAACCTGACAATTTGTATCCTTTCTGTTTCTGGTTGATTCTCTATATCTGTTGAATTCAATTTAATTTCTTTTGGTAATTGATTAACTTTTGATAAATTTTTATTATTAATGTAAGGTAATACTTTTCTTGAATTTTGGGCTTCTACCATAAATAAAAGATGAGGTTTGTCTGTCTCTAAGGGTTCACTTAGACATGACTTTAAACATTTTTCTACAAATTGATTGATTTTATTTTTCTGTTCTTTTTTATCATCATAGGATTGATCGTCAGTTTCGTAAGATGTATTATCTTCAAAAGTAGAATTCTCATCCCATTCTAAATTTAAAAGCGTAAGTAATCCTTTGGGATAAGGTTCCCAAATTGATTCAGAATAGGATGAAGAATTAGCTATTTCTACGCTTCCAGTTATGGGGTTAACTCTTACCATAACAGCAATTTTCAGACTTGTTTTATCAACATTTGTTTTTTTAGTTCTTCGTAACACATAAAAACAAGTTAACCATAAATTTTTATCCAGTTGTTCTAGATTTTTGTTTAATTCTCCAGTTTGGTTAGAAGGGAGAGGAAACACCCCAAACTGTCTTAATAAGTCAGAAACAGCTTGTTTTATTCTATTTTCACCATCCTTAGTAAAATATTTTTTTCCTTCTTTAGTAAATTTACTAATACTATGGAGATGTTGATTCAAATAATTGGCTTTTCCTGCACCAATTCTTAAAGCTAATTTTGGGTCAGATGCTGGTAACTTAAAGAAGTAGTTTTTGTCTTTGATTTCAATTAAACATCCACAAATTTCTTCAGTATATGGTAATTCTTTTTGTATATTTTTGGCTCTTTTACATAATCCATTTTTTCGTTTATTTGCTTTATCAATATCTAACTTATTGGTTAATTCTTGAACGTGCTGAGTAATAATACAAATTTCTCCTAATTCACCTTGATAATTGATTATTTCTCGATAATTTTCTTCATTTGTTTCTCTTTTAGTTTCTATTGTTAATTGAAGACGTAAACAAATTTCTTTAATGAGTTCGTCTCTCGTTTCTGTTGTTTCCCAGAGAATTAAAATTGTTTTTAAAGGACACTTATTGAGGGAAAAAACAGCAGGTGCAGCGACACTCGGACGGAATATAGGAGGGTCTAATTCATCAGGTTTCTTAGGTGTTTTATCATCTTTAGACTTCGTTGGTGAAGGTTTCCAAAATGCTTTATTACCTGCAATTTTTATTCCTTGACCTACTCTTTGAACAGGTAAACGTTCCTCTATTGCTTTATCTACCATGACATAATCAATAGGATTAACGCCGGGTGAACAATGAGAGATGTTAAGATGTCGATTATCATAGGATATGGCAATTTGAAAGTCATCTGTTTGTTCAGGATTTTGCCACTGATACTCTGGGGTTTTTAATAAGTCTTGAGGTTGTGGAAGGGATACATTATGATAACCCAAAAGTCTATTAACTACTTTTTGCCATTGATGGTTTTCTCCTATTTTCTTTATTTGTAATGGAACAAAACTAAAGGGTTGTTTTTCACCATCTAACCAGCGCATTTTATTACCAACAAATGCCGTAACTCCTCTATAGGGAAACTTGCCTTTAGGAAATTCATAAATCCAGCGACGGACAGATAATTGATAAGTAATTAACGGATGTTTACGGAAAGGAATGGTTTGTAAAGTAAACTTAATGACAAAAGAAATATGGACGGTTTTAGAATCGGTTTTAGTTCCAATTAATAAAGGTTTAGGTGGCCATGACATTAATTCGCCATCACTATTTAATCTAACAACTCGATGAAAAGTTAATGGATATTGACCTTTTTTTCCAAAGTTAATCGTAGGATTTTTTAGAAATTCTGTCACTAAATAATCAGGAACCGACTTAAATCTAATATCAGGATAAAGGTACTGTTGATTAGCATTAATTAAAGAATAACTAATAGGTTTCTCATCCCATTGCCAATCTTCTGCTTTTAAGTTCTTTAAACTTTCTCTAACATTTTCTTCTCCTAAAGACTCATTAAATTCTTCTTCTAACCAATCTTTAAGGACATAAGAAAGTAATTCAGTATCAATTTTATCTTGACTATAAAGCCAAGGATTATTATTATTTTTCCAAGACTTTCGGGCAACATGAACAATTTTAGGATAACTGGCATAGATGATAGGGTCAAGAGATTTAACAGGAATAGAAGGATAATTTTTTGTTGATTGTGAACGCTTTTTGGCTAAACTTTGAGCAACTTGTTTCCAAGAATTAGGAACTTTTAGGGTATAAAGTTCATAGGGATTATCATTAATTAGTTCCCAAGCGCAAGGGAGAATCATTTTATTCATAATTTAAGTTCTCAGTTGATTGTAATGCGGTGAAAAATTCACCATAAAGTTCAGTTGCTAGAGTTTTTTGATAGGGTAAAGAATTTTCTTCATTGAGTAACTTTTCTAACTGTTTGATAATAGCAACTAATAAAGATGTGGTTTCTTTATCCGTTTCATTCTTAACAGACTCAGGGGCAAATGTTAAGTCGAGAAAATGAACTAAACAAGGAACTCCACCCCTAACTAATCTTCCTATCACTTGCCAGATACTAACAAATTGATTCAAGGATAAAACTTGTCTTTCTTCTTCACTAAGTTGTTTAAAGGACATAGATCGTAAATTTAGTTGATACAGTTTATTTCTGGCTAATTGATAAAACTTATTCTCTACTTCAGTTAAGTTTGATAATTGGGTTAATTGTGTATCTAAATAATGATTTAATGCCCAATTATTTAACTGTCTTACTGTTATTTGCCAATCGTTAGGAACCGGCATGGGACGACTCACAAATACCGCCACCCCAAAAGCAGCAATTCTTTGATCATTGAGAATGTTATGACCTCTTTCTAATGCCATTAACGGGGCAATAATTATCTGTTTTTTATCTTTTTTTATGGCTTGTGTTATTTTTCCTCGTCTAATTCCTTCGTCTTCTTTGGGTGAATTATCCCGTCGTAAACAATGAATTTCAAGATTATTAATAGTATATTTTAGGGGTGAATGTTTTAAATATTCTGATAATAATTCTGCTTCATCATAACTATTTACTAGCAATAATATACGATTGCGATCGCTCCATTGCTTATGATTTTGTTTGGCTTTAATTTCAATGGTTTCAAATAAATATTCGATAAAACTTGAGGCTTTATCTGGTTTATATATTATGGTTTCAGTCATATCTTTAACTGCTTTTTTTCTATCTTTTGGTAATTTCCCTGATATGGCAATATGATTACTCCTGTTAAGACTTTGCTGAGGGCTAAAATAAAATTCACTGCTACGAATTCCCTCATTACCTGCTGTTTTATTGTTGTCCGAAGGAACTAACAGAATAGAAGGTTTTTCTATTAAATGATAGTCAGGACTTCCAGGGACATAACTGGTTCCTGAAATCAAAATAGTGTGAGGTCCATTAATATTATCTACTGACCATAATTTAGGAAAATTAAGCAGCAAATAACGACCCACCCCAACATAACGAAAATACTCTAATTTTCCTGCTTTTCTATTACTTCTTTCTGGAATATAACGAAACCCTAAAAGATTACCGACGGGGGCGTTAGGAATAATAGGAAGAAAGTCACGAGGAGGACGATGAACAAGGGATTGATTAATATCATGTAAGTCAATAATTCGCCCCATATCGATTAAATTATCGACTAAATAACCTAAACGATTATCTAAAATGGTAACTAAAATAGCTAGATAGGTTTTAGTTAATAATTCTTGTATTTTTTCTTGGTCATTAAATTTTATTTTGTGATTTTTTAAGTAACGTTTCCACCATTTTTCAATTTCGGAAATAATCAATTCTTCATTTTCACTATGAAGACAATAGATAGGAATTTGTCCTAATTTTGAATTATTGGCAGCATCAAGAGGAGATTTAAAAAATGTTTCTAAGTCTTTTAATGTTTCTTTTTGACGCTGTTCTTCTTGTTGTGATGCTATTCCTTCTGTCACTGATTTTGTTGGTGTTGATTGATTATTTTCTGCTGCTTCTTCAACATATTTCATTAAACTGGCAAATAAAGATATCCCTGTAAAATGACTTCTATCTAACCAATTAATTAATATTTCATTCCCATAAAGTAAATTACAAATTTTATTGATAGCAGTATCTGCTGTATTTTGTGTATTTGTCCATTTTTCTACTAACGGAATACCCATAATACCACGATTAGATTCGTAGATAGGATTATGATTATTTCTAAGTTTATTGAGAAAACAATTTTTAGAATTATCTAGTAAGTTTTCTTGGGGACAAAATTGTTGATCTAGTTGAACTTGTACTCTATCCGCTTCATCAACAAACAAAAAATTACAATGATGATAAATTGCTTCAGCAAAGGTGATTCTTTTTCCTTTAAACCCTTGTTTTGGGACACGAGTTTGTACTAAACTAGCAGGAGTCAAGATCCAAATTTTCGCTTGAATTATGTCTTTTTCCAGTTGATGTCTTGGACAATGGTAATAAAAAGGGCAAGTATAATAATCACTTTCTTTAAACTCCTCATCTTCATCATTATCATTCTTAGGAATGACTATTTTTGAATAAAGATTGTGACAAGGTTCTTCTCCAAAACCCCAATGATTTTCTGGTTCAACTAATGGTAATAAAAGGCAAACTGGACTAAACCAACGCCATACAGGATGTTCTCCTCCTTGGGTGATTTCGTCACCAGAATTTGATAAAATAGGTTCATAAACTTTAGTGAGATGATCATTGCGATCGCTTCCTAAAATGGGTGCAGCAGGAATATTCAATTGATGAGCAAATAATGATGCTATTTTAACAGCTGTTACCACATCATTAACCACTAAAGCACATCGATTCTTTTGTTTAGCTAAATGATATAACAAAATTTCTAATAGGGTGGATTTCCCCACATTTAATAACCCTACAATATGCACTAATTCTTTAATATTAATCTCGTTTGTTGGTTGAAAATCATCAGAAGATTGATGATAAGCTTTAAAGGCAATCTTTTCTAACCGTTTATAATAATTTGCTGCTGGTTGTTTGTTTTCTGCTAATTTTATATCCATTTCTTGAGCAGCTTTTTGTAACTCTGAAAAGGTGACTATATTGGATGTAGAATGATCTCTAGATTCTAATTCTAAATAGGGGACTTGAGGTAACTTATTGATACTTGTCGGAATTTTAATTGGTATTTCTTCAGATGAGTTTTTATGAGTAAAAACTTTAGCAAACCAGTCTCCTGATGTTGCTAATTTAGCTTTTTGTGGTTTATGAATAGGTACGGTTTCTAAGGTAGTTAAGTAAAAATTATAACGTTGAGAAACAATAGTTGTCGGAATTCTTTGAGGATTATCTTCTAAATTGTTAAAATCAAAAATTCTTACAGTTTCAGGAAGATTTATATATTCATTTAAAGACTTGTTCCATTGTTTCCCTTTTCGTCTAAATAAATAAAATCGAACTTTTTTTATCTTCTCCCAATTATCTTCATCTAATAAGAAATCAACAGGAAAACGATAACCTAATAATAAAGCAGATACAGACGTTACAGGTTCATTAGGTGCAATATGATGTAATAAAGTTAAACCTAATTCTACGTCAACAATGAGTCTTGCTAATCGTTTAATTATTTTATCTGTTTTAGTTTCATTGATTTCAAAATTTACGTACTCTTGTAAATCGTTAGACTCCGCTAATGATTTCCTAATTTTTCGACTCCAACTAGAAATATCTCTCATATTTTTATTCTCCTAAAATTTGTTTAGCTTCTTTAATTACTTCACGCATTAATTTTAATTTTACTCTATCTAATTTAGGTTCAATTTCTGCACGACAATTTTTAATTTTTAAGACTTCTTCCCGTATATCAGGAAAAACAATCAACGTTTTTTGACACTTTCTTTGATAGTCAACTTTTTTTAATCTTTCCTCATTTAAAATACTCCAATCTTTGACATCAATTGCCCATTTAATTTTTTCAGGAAATTCTACTAATAAATCAAATTCATCAATTTCTGGCCAAAGGGTAACGTTAAGACCTAATTTTGAAAGTTCATCTTTTAACTCAATTTCCCAGAGTCCGGGAATGGTTCCATAACGATAGATTCCTGGGGTTACTATTTTGTAACGGCCTACTTTTTCTCTGGATATTGTGGGTTTAGAAGGTAATTTTAACTGTGTGACTAATCTTTGACAATCTTGATAACGACAATGATAAGTTCCATCAGAACGTCGATTTTGAACATATCCACATCGAGGACAAAAATGATATTCATCATCAGCTTTTAACTGGTTTAAATCGATATAAATATCGTTAAAATAATCTTTTAATGGCCTTAATTTTTCGTTACGAATTAACCGATGATAATCTGTATGAGATAAAACGGGTTGAGTAATAATTAATTCTCGAAACTCTCTATAAGTTTCGTCTAATTGAGTTTGACGACAAAAGCTTAAAACTTCTTCTAGTTTTTTCTCCTGAACTTCTAACGTAATATTACCTCCTTCTATCACCCACTGTTCAGCAAAATTAGATAAATTTCCTGCTTCTACTAAACTAACATCAGGAGAAAGATGTTTAAGCTTTTTAGCAGTTTCCCAGTTAATAAAAGGTTCTTGAGAAAACTCAAAAAATTCAGGTAAATTTTTAGGCGCAGTCTCATCACCATTGAGTAAAGATTGTAAATACATCTGAGACATTCCTATTCTTAACCCGTCAGGAATGGGAACTTTTTGATCTAGATTTTTTGTTTCCCATTGTTTTAACCCACTGGCTAAATATTGCAAGGTATCTGTAACAGAAATATTAACCTCTGGTTCGGGGGTTTCCTCTCGAAGAAAACGAATACTTCTAGCCACATTATCATCCCAGTCAATGTCAATTTTTCTCATGGTTTGTAACCATCGTTGTAGGGTTGCTTTTTGCTTTGGTTGCATTCGGAGTTCTACGCATAACTCTTCTAAGGTTGGTCCTTCTTCATGAGTCCGAAACCACTCCCGTAATGCTTCTAAAATTCTGTCTCGATGTCGTGTAA
>NZ_PRLH01000022.1 GCF_003013815.1 Cyanothece sp. BG0011
GAAAAGTTAAAAGAAAAAAGTATAAGAAAACAATTTTTATATGAATATTTAATCCAAAAACAGTTAGAAAAAAATCAAGATCAATATAGTGATCTCAAGATACAAAGTCAATTTGGAATTCCTGGGTTTCGTTTAGACTCTTTCAGTAAAAAATTAGATTTTATGGATGATTATATTAGTTTATGGAAAATTGATTTTGAAACCATCGCAAATGAATATATTTATGGAGAAATATAAGGTTACTCTAAAATAATTATCTTTAATTTTTATTAACTGCTCTTGACAAAAAACTCACTTATCTAGATTAAAACATTACTGTAGGGTGGGCATTGCCCACCTTACTATATTAATGAAAAACAAGCGATCGCCCATGGGTGCGTTGCTAGTTTTTGAATAATATATATGTTCTTAATGGCGATCGCTCATTTTTGGATAATAAAAGTGTACTAAACCAACTCATAGTTAACTGAGTTCAAACTTAATTAATAAGCGATCTCAATCGTTTGAAATTATCAAAAATTATCAGATAACCCCTTGCGAAATCTAAGTTTAACCTTTATAATAAAAGTAACAGAAAAATAATTTAGTTACTCGTAATAGAAAACTAACTTTCATCGTTTAAAAAAGTTGGTTTTTGATGTGAAGGCAAAATAATAGTCTCTTAGAGAAGTTATGAGAAATAACCCATCTCAATGAATTTAGACAAGTCTATATTTGTCTAGTTTGTGCTGACTATAACCGCTTTAACTGAATCCATGCTGTTGATGATAAATCCAATTCCAGACGAAAAATATAAGCACCATGAAAACCCATCCTCACCTACTTTTGATCGATTTCAGCCTTAAAAAAGTTTATCACTTTCTTCTCAGTTATATCAACTATTTTTTCATGCTGTCTCATTATGTTCATACGTAAGTGTGCATTGAGAGAACAGCGTTAGAAAATATGTGTTATTTCTGACATTCAAAACAATCTACCAAGCTTATCTAAGCTATTACTTAGAATAATAGCTTAGATTTGCATATGTTAATATTTCTATCGTCTGACAGAGGGAAAATTTAGCGGTTTTTCCTATCATCTAAAAAACAATTAACAATTATGGGTTAAGCAAAAGTAAGACAAATATGTTAGGAACAGAAAAACTCGGCGAACAGACATTAAACACCATTGCCAAATTAGCGTTATCCTCTCAACTCAAAGATTCAGATCATTTAGAGGTTACGGTTAAAACGTCTCCAGAAAAAATTGTCAATGGTGAGGTTGAATCCCTTTTAATCGAAGGTAAGGGATTGGTGATTGAAACCGACTTGCGGGTAGAAAGTTTAGAAATCGCTATGAAAAAAATTGCGATCGATCCTCTCAAAGCGTTAACCGGCAATATTGAACTAACCCAACCCACCGTAGGAACTGCACATTTAACCTTAACCCAAACCGATCTAAATCGCGCTTTCAACTCTCCGGACCTCAGAACCAAAATAGATGTATTAGATACCTACTTATCCAGAGGAGAAACCAAAGTAACGGTTCCCGAAAAAAGATGCGAACTGTACGAAAACGGAACCGTAGGAGTAGAAACCTTAGTCAAGTTACAACCGTCAGGAGAAACCCAAGACGTTGCCTTTACCACCACTCCTAAAATTGCTGAAGGGGGTAGAAGTGTTATCTTAAAGGATATTGACTACGCACCAGGAAAAGAAGTATCAGAGGAGTTAACGGAAGCTTTTTTAGAAGTAGCCAGAAAAATGCTCAATTTGAGTCACTTTGAAAAACAAGGTCTTGCTTTACGCATTAATCATCTTAATATAGATGCTGATAAAATTACCCTTTCTGCAGCAGCGGATATTACTCAATTTCCTACACTTTAAGAAACTGTTCCTATTTAACACAAAAGGTGGGTTACGACGGATTCTTATATTCCTGTGATAACCTAAATTGTAGCCGTCTAACCCACCCTACAAGTCTTACAAGTTAATTTACACTAAAACGCTGGCATTCTTTTCTTCAAAAATGCGCTCAATTACTGCTTCTACTACCTTGTCAGGGGTGGATGCGCCAGAGGTTACACCGACAATAATTTTACCGTCAGGTAGCCAATTTTCCTTAGTTTCTATATCTTTTTCTAAGGGTTTATGTTCAATTTTATTTCCTGGCAAAATCCGTTTTTCGCTATCAATATGATAAGAATCAATTCCTTTTTCAATAGAAATTTCTTGTAAATGAGTCGTATTAGAGGAATTAAACCCACCAATAACGACCATTACATTAACCTCTTCTTCTACTAAATTTAACATAGCATCTTGACGTTCTTGGGTCGCATCACAGATGGTATTAAAACTCATAAAATGCTCGTTTAATTCAGTGGGGCCATACTTTTTCAGCATGGTGGTTTCAAACAGTTTCCCAATTTGTTCGGTTTCACTTTTTAACATAGTCGTTTGATTAGCAATACCCAAACGGATTAAATCTTTATCGGGGTCAAATCCTTCTGAATGGGCATTTTTAAACTTCTCTAAAAATTCATCTTTATTGCCACCATTGAGGATATAATCACAGACATATTGGGCTTCTTTGAGGTTTAAAACCACTAAATAAGTCCCTGCAAAAGAACTGGTAGCGACGGTTTCTTCATGTTTATATTTACCATGAATAATGGAAGTGTAATCTTTTTTCTTATGCTTTTCGACAGAGTTCCAAACTTTAGAAACCCAGGGACAAGTGGTATCAACAATAGTGCAACCTTTATCATTTAATAGTTGCATTTCCGTTACACTTGCGCCAAAAGCAGGTAAGATTACCACATCTCCTGTTTCTACGACAGAAAAATCTTTACTTCCATTAATGACTTCAATAAAACCAACATTCATTTCTAATAAACGCTGGTTAACTGAGGGGTTATGAATAATTTCATTGGTTATCCAAATCTTTTCTGTGGGAAAATGTTGACGGGTTTCGTAGGCCATAGCTACGGCCCTTTCAACGCCCCAACAAAAACCAAAGGCTTCGGCTAATTTAATGGTAACATCTCCTTCTTGCCATTGATAATTATTTTCACGAATTTTTTGAATAAGAGAACTTTGGTACTCTGTATTCATAGTTCCCATCACTTCGGTTTCATGGCCAAACCCTTTCCGGTGATAGTTGTTAGACTGTTGTAGAGAACGTTTAAAAGCTTTTGTATCCATAGGATGAGGTAAAGTTAATTATCTATTGTTCAATTATTTACTATCTTATCTCAATGAGCAAATTTATTCCTATATTGTGTATTTTAAGTAATATGGTCATTCAATCTATCAATCTGTTCAATAGATTTGGTATGATAATAAAGATAGTTTTTGAAAAAAATGTAGGTATTAATATTTAAAGTCAATGCAATTCAAAATTTACTCGATTTTTTTTACAGTAATTTTACTATTGTTTCTGGTCATTTCTCCAACTTCAGCATTAGCAGAAGACATGACAGACGGGGCTAAAATTTTTACTGTTCATTGCGCTGGATGTCATCCTAACGGGAAAAATATCATTAGACGGGGTAAGAATCTAAAATTAAGGGCGTTGAAAAGAAATAATGTTGATAGTTTAGACGCTATTATTAATCTAGTTACTTATGGCAAAAACAATATGTCAGCCTATGAAGAAAGACTGACACAAGATGAAATTAAAATGGTATCTCAATATGTGCTTGAACAAGCTGAAAATAATTGGAGAAACCCTTAAATTTTATTTAGCTTTCTGTTGTTTTTTCTTTCTGTAATAATAACTGAATTGCTAATAAAATTAAACCAAATGCAACGAAAAAGAAAACAAATGTACCTAAAGAAGCTACACCCGTAACTAGGGTTCTCACTAAAGAACCAATTCTTAACACCAACGTATTAGAAGAGGTTAACGGTTTGGTGGCGAAAGTTTGGATAATGGAAGCGGTTAAGGTGTAGAGTGCGTAACCTAACGCCCCTGAAATAGTTGCACCCATTAAACAGTTGGCAGGGGTGGGTTTTTTAGAGTTAGGTTTTTCTGAGGAGTCGCTCATAGGAAAAATTCCAATATTCTGACTGTAATTATACCATATTGATGTCTAAATTATCCACTAAAAAAGCCCACTTATCGGCAATTTCTTCTATCACTTTAGTGGTGGGTTTTCCTGCGCCGTGACCGGCTTTTGTTTCAATACGAATTAACACAGGTTTCTCTCCCTTATGAGCCTTTTGTAAGGCTGCAGCAAACTTAAAACTATGGGCGGGAACCACACGATCATCATGATCAGCCGTAGTAATCATCGTAGCAGGATAAGGAATATTTGGGGTTAAATTATGTAAAGGAGAATAAGCAAAAAGTGTCTTAAACTCTTCTTCATTTTCAGAACTTCCATACTCTGGACACCAAGCCCAACCGATTGTAAATTGATGAAAACGTAGCATATCTAATACCCCCACTACGGGTAATGCAGCAGCGTATAAATTGGGTTTTTGTGTCATGCAAGCACCCACTAATAAACCCCCGTTACTACCGCCTCCAATGGCTAATTTTTCAGAGGAAGTATAGTTATTTTTGATTAACCATTCAGCAGCAGCAATGAAGTCATCAAAGACAGTTTGTTTCTTATCTTTCATGCCGGCTTGATGCCATTCTTCACCATACTCTCCCCCTCCTCTTAGATTAGGAACAGCATAAACCCCTCCCATTTCCATCCAAACTAAGTTACTAATGGAAAAACTAGGGGTTAAAGAAACATTAAATCCCCCATAACCATAGAGATAAGTCGGGTTATTCCCATCAAGTTTTAAGCCTTTTTTATGGGTAATAAACATAGGAATTTTAGTTCCATCTTTACTCTCATAAAATACTTGCTTGATTTTATAATCTTCAGGATTAAAGTCTACCGTAGGTTGACGAAAAAGGGTACTTTCTCCTGTTACCATATCGTAGCGATAGACAGTTGTAGGTGTTGTAAAACTGGTAAAAGCATAAAAGGTTTCAGTATCCTCTTTTTTGCCGTTAAACCCACCGGCTGAACCAATTCCAGGTAAGCTTACCTCTCGGATAAAGTTACCTTGGAAATCATAAATTTTAATAGCGGATTTTGCATCTTGAAGATAATCACAAACAAATTGATTATTCAAAATACCAACATCTTCTAAAGTTTCTTCTGTTTCAGGGATGATTGCTTGCCAATTTTCTTTATATGAGTTATTGATATCAATACCAATTACTTTCCCTTTTGGTGCGTTTAAATCAGTCCGAAAATAAAACATCGAACCTTGATTATCAATAAAGCTATAGTCTGCTTCAAATTCATTAATTAGTTCAATAACTTGGGAATTTTCTTGACTTAAATCTTTATAAAAAACAAGATTTTTAGGATCAGTTCCTTTCCAAACACTGATGATTAAATATTGTCCATCCTCGGTAACTTTTCCACTGAAACCCCATTCTTTTTCGTCAGGACGATCATAAATTAATATATCTTGATCTTGAGACGTTCCTAACTTATGATAGTAAAGTTTTTGATAGTAGTTTGTGTCTTCTAATTTTGTTTTTTCATTGGGTTCATTATAACGACTATAAAAGAAACCTTGATTATCTTTTGTCCAAGATGTTCCGGTAAACTTAGTCCATTTTAGGTGATCAGATAAATCTTTTCCTGTTTCTATTTCTCTTACTTTCCATTCTACCCAATCCGATCCCGATGTGGATAAACCGTAGGTTAAATATTGACCATTTTCTGAGATAGATAACCCCGATAAAGCGACGGTTCCATCTTCAGATAAGGTGTTAGGATCTAATAAGATAGTGGGTTCATCATCTAAATTTTTGAGAGTATATAAAACACTTTGATTTTGTAAGCCATTATTTTTAAAATAGAAGTATCTTTCAGCTTTTTTGAAGGGAGTCCCATATTTTTCATAATCCCACAGTTTGGTTAACCGTTGTTTTATTTTTTCTCTAGCTGAAATCGTCGATAAATAGTCAAAAGTTACTTGATTTTGTGCTGTTACCCATGCTTTTGTTTCCTCAGAGTCTGGGTTTTCTAACCAACGATAGGGATCTTTTATTTCTACACCGTGATAAACATCGGTAATGTCTTGTTGTGGAGTGGTTGGATAAGAAAAATTGGGTGACATTTTAGATTTTTGAGTTAAAACAATAACTTACTAAGTTACTCCTATCTTCTCATACATACTAACTTCTATCTAATTGTTAAGTTTATTTTAAACTCTTCATAATGTCATCAAGGATGATGGGTAACCAGTCACCCAATAATTTATTTCTAACACTCGATCCATAAAGTCAAGAGTGTCATATAATTTACAAATATGCTTTTGTCAAGCTCACTTAACTTGAATCCACCATAATTTTATGTTTTTTTTAGAATCCCTCTTTATCTTACTTGCTTTTGCTTTATTCATTCCCATTGGCTTTTTGTTTGTTGAATTTTTAGCAACTCTATTTCCTTTTCAATCTAATTGTATTATTAATCAACCTATAAGACCTTCTGCAACCATTTTAATTCCTGCCCATAATGAAGCCAAAGTCATTACTCAATGTCTTAATAGTTTACTCCCTCAATTAACTGATAAGGATAAAGTTATTGTCATAGCAGATAACTGTACAGATAACACAGTAGATATTGTGAAAAATAAGGGATTAACCGTTATCGAAAGACAGAATAATGAACAGCGAGGTAAGGGGTATGCAATTGATTATGGACTTAAATATTTAGCAACTCATCCTCCTGACATTGTCGTTATTTTAGACGCTGATTGTATCATTACACCTCAGTCCCTTAATGCCCTTATCCTATCATCATATACTCAACAAAAACCAATACAAGGCACTTATTTAATGCAAACAACTGCTAATTTTTCTGTTAATGATCGAATTTCTGCCTTGGCTATTCTTGTTAAAAATTTCGTTCGTTCTTATGGACTAAAAAAATTAAATAGTCCTTGTTTATTAAATGGTTCAGGAATGGCTTTTCCTTGGTCAATTATATCTCAGGTTTCAACCGCTAATTGTCAAACCGTCGATGATATGCAGTTAACAGTGGATTTTGCTTTGCTTGGTTATCCACCTCGCTATTGTCCTGAAGCAAAAATAATGGGAAGATTAATGGAATATGAGGATGCAAAAAGTCAACGAAATCGTTGGGAGCATGGTCATTTATATCAGATTTTTAATCAAGTTCCCTGTTTACTTATTGCCGCTATTAAACAACAACGTTTAGAGTTATTTATACTTGCTTTAGAGTTGGCTATCCCTCCTTTATCAATCCTTGTTATTTTGTGGTTTATTACTGCAAGTTTATCATTAAATTTAACGATTATAGGTTTAATCAAATATTCAGTTTGGTTTCTTTTGGGAGAAGGATTTCTACTATTCATATCAATTATAGGTAGTTGGTATGAATATGGCCGTGATATTCTTCCTGCCAGGATTTTATTAGTTATTCCCAAATATATTATCTGGAAACTTCCTATTTATTTTGATTTCTTTTATCAAAATAAGGCCGTTTGGAATAGAACTGAACGGGATTAATATAATCTTAAAGCTTATTGGGCTTAATACTATTAAGCCCCTACGAATCGTATTTTAATAAAAATAGTTATTAAAATTGAACTATAATTATTATGCTAAAATAGCTGAAAATATAACTTTTAATCCTTATGACTAAATTAACCAGAAAAACAATAACTATTACCCTGACAATTATCGGTTTAATGACATTAACTACATCCATCAAACCTATCTTAGCTCATGCTGGTCATGATCATTCTCAACCTGACCCCAAAAATACACAAATTACTGAAGAAAATATACAATCTTCTCCGACTCCTGAATCTAAAAATGCTCAAAAATTAGAAAATCAAACAATTAATGTTACCTTAGAACAAACCAACCAATTTAATTTCATTCCTCAAACATCAGAAATCATCTTTTTATTGTTAGTTGCTAGTCCGGTTATTCTAAAAATGATTAAACAAAAACTATTATAGAATGATCTTATGGGTTACGAATTCTCTGACACAAGACGGTAGGGTGGGCAAAGTTTTCTATTTTATGGGCAGTCTAGATAAATTTCTGATTTGCCCACCCTATAAAGCTTAGAAAACTATATTATTATCTAAAAAAATGATGAATCGAATAAATATTAATTATTTACGTCAACTGCATTATAAATTTGCTCCTTTGATGATCTTTCCTTTATTATTAACTGTGATCACAGGAACCCTATTTCAAGTCGCAGTAGTAACAGGAAATGCTAATAATTTTATCTGGTTATTAGAATTGCATCGGGGAAAGTTTGGACGCATTAACCTAGAAATAATTTATCCATTTTTAAATGGTTTTGGTCTTTTGATGTTAGGCGTAACTGGGGTGATCATGTGGTTACAAATTCGTCCGCGTCACTAGAAGCTTTTAGGTTAAAATGTAGTCAAAAAAAAATTGCAAAAAAAAATAGAGAGTAGTAACACACTAACTCTCTAGCAAAAAAGGGAAAGAATATAAACATATTGTGCCTCTTTCCCTGCAGGTAAACCTACTCAACAATAGGAGGAAGTTTGGCGGGATCTTCTTCTAAACCACCAATGGCGGGGGAAATAGAATTATTGAACTGAGCAAGGGTTCTTTGCGCTTCAGCAAAGGTTAATCCGTTTTCAGGCTTCAATGTGAAGACAACGTTGTCGGTAGAAACGTTTTCAGGATCGTAGGACATAAAGATAACTCTTTCTCCATTAACGATACCTGTGGCCATTCTTTCAGTGAATGCTTGTGCAACACCTACAGGAGTGGTTTCACCAAAGGCGTAGGCGAGATTGGTTAAACGCGCACTAACGGTTTCACAACGGCTTTGGGGAGTGTATAACCCATCAGGATTACTAGAGGGACGATCTTCAGTCCATAGAATCATGGGTTGTCCAGTTAATTCACCCAATGCGATGTACTGAGTAGAAACATCCTCGCGTGAGTAAACGCCACCACTATAAGGGTTATGAGGATCAAAAGTGCTACCAACAGGCGCAGCTTTTGCAGGATTAAAGGTGATTTCTACTACCCGTTCTTCAGTGGCATAAGAGCCATCTGCTTGAGGAACACATTCAAAAGCTACTTTGCGGATGGTACGTTCAAACGCGCGAGGCCCAGGATTGCTCTCCCAATCAATAGGAGAAGGTGATCCTTCAGAAACCATTCTGGTTTCGGGATACTTAAAGTGTTGAGCTTGCGCTTCAGAAACGAATCCTAATGCGCCTACAGCGGCTAATGTACCTAAAGCAATAAACTTAACTGAATTGTTAACCATTTTGACCTCCAAAGAGTGTAAGGAGCAGTGTTTTCATAACAAACTGCTGTGTTATTCAAATTGCCCTAAACATAAAGTTTATGGGACTTTCACTACCTCACACCACACTTTATCGGTCGCTAAATTGTTTCTCTCTGCCTAGCACCTTACTTATTACTATAATTATTATAGCTCTTTAATTCTGTTCAGAATTTACATTCATAGCATTATTTTACAATTCAATCTTTGACAAGGGAATTCAATTAATAAACGTCTACTTTTTAAGGTATAATGTTATCTCAAATAATTGGCGATCCTAGGAAAATTTAAGGTGATTTTTATAATTAAAGAAAAAACACTTTCTTTCCTGTAAAAAAACGATACAATTTAATCGTAAACACAACCCAAAGCGAACGATGAAGACGACATCTGAACCCTTAGAAGTTTATCAAGGACAATTTGGACAATATACCATTACCCCAGAAGACCTAAGAGAAGTGAAAATTTATCGCGCCGGATTAATTTTATCGGCCTTAAGTTTTGCTGTGGGAAGTGGCCTAATTTTAGTCAGAGGAGGGACTTCTTTAACCCTTACTTTACTCACTCCTCTATTTACCTTATTTTGTCTTGGTTTGGGCATTAGCTTAATAACTATTCATATTTACTTGATCCCTCTCCATCGTTTCTTACAAGTCTGTTGGGGGATCGGAACCCTAAGCGCCATAATTCTGTCTATATATTGTCAAGAGCCACTCGGTTTATGGGTTTACCAAACTCCCCTTAGTTTATTGGGGATAGGATTTGTTTTCGTTGCCTTAACCGGCATCTATTTTAAAGAGGCCTTTTGTTTTAATCGCCTAGAAACAAAATTATTAACCCCCTTAGTTCCTATCCTTTTATTAGGTCATTTATTTGGGGTTTTGTCGGTGGACATCGAACAAGCTTTACTAGGAATCTGGGCAGGTTTATTTATTATCTTTGCTCTACGGAAAGCCATTCAACCCCTAACCCCTGATATTGGAGATAAATCCGTGTTTACTTACCTCAAACAACAACGATCTGCCTCGGTTTCTTAATCGATCAATCATGCTGTTATCGCAACTTCCTAATCAAAAATTTTGGGGATTACTAGAATATAAACCTCAATGGACATTAACCCTCCAAGGATGGTTATTTTTGGGTTTTGTACTGATTTCAGTCTTGATTAGTTTTGTCCTTTGTATTCATCCCTTTTTGAGGGTTTCTCGTCCTGTAGAGGCAGAGGTGATGGTCATAGAAGGATGGGTTCCCGATATAACCATAGAAGGGGCGATCGCCCAATTCCAAGAGAAAAACTATCGTTTGATGATCACCACAGGCAATGAGATTGGACGAGGTAAATATTTAAGTGACTATAAAACCTTCGCTGACCTAGCCGCCGCCACAGCGATCGCGTTAGGGTTAAATCGGGATCAAGTGGTTTCAGTTCCTAATAAAACTGTCTCTGTTAACCGAACCGCGGCCAGTGCTAAAGCGGTTAAACAATGGTTATTAAGTTCGGATTTGAATATTAAGGCCATTAACATCTATTCTCATGATGTTCATACCCGTCGTAGTTGGTTAATTTTTAGAACTTTATTAGAACCTGAGATCAAAGTGGGAGCGATCGCTTTTTCTCCTGCCTATTCTAAGTCTTGGTGGAAAACCAGTACAGGGATAAAATCGGTGATTATGGAAACTATCGCTTATTTTTATACTAAGCTGATTTGGCCAATGGAGAATTGATCTGTTTCGGTTTCAGACTTCTAAATACAAGGGAGGTTTCTGTCTTGAGTCGGCCTGAAAAGCTACAAACCCTATTAGTTATTGTTGCTATTTTTATTGGGCTAACATTGAAACACATTCATTGGTTCTCTGAACATGGGGTTTATTTGATTGTTCCGGCTCTAATGGTGATGCTCTATGGAGTCTTTTTGAATATTCCCTTTAATCGCTTAGCTAATGGGTTTCAAAACTACAAAGTAACTGGACTGAGCTTAGTAATCAACTTTCTCTGGACTCCCATTTTTGCCTGGGGACTAGGGGCAATTTTCTTAAGAGATAACCCCGATCTTTGGGTAGGACTAATTATGTTGATGGTGACACCTTGTACAGACTGGTATCTTATCTTTACTAGCCTTGCTCAAGGTGATGTTGCCCTTGCTACTGCTCTTTTGCCGTGGAATCTACTCTTACAAGTCATTCTTTTACCTGTGTACCTCTTAATCTTCGCTGGAAAACTGGTAAATATCAATGCAATGATTCTGCTTAAAAGTGTTGTGTTGGTTTTTGTCGTGCCGATGATTTTGGCATTTATCTCAAAACGTTTAATTCAACCACACAATCATATTGGATACCGCTTGATACACAAAATTGCTGCTAATCAATGGCTATTTCTTTGTGTGGCTATCGCTGCCATGTTTGCTTCGCAAGGAGAAATTTTGATTAAACAGTCAGAGTTACTACCAAAAATGCTGCTCCCGCTCTTAATATTCTTCGTGATTAACTTTTGGTTAGGTCAAACTATTGGACGTTTCGCTCACTTTAGCTATGAAGAAACCGCTTGCTTTAACTGCACAACCTTGGCTCGTAATTCGCCCCTTTCCTTAGCGATCGCTACATCTGCATTTTCAGATCGTCCCTTGATTGCTTTGGCGTTAGTCATTGGTGCCTTGATCGAATTACCTATTCTCGTTGTGGTTTCACAGATATTACTCCTATTGCGACCTAGAACAAAATAATTTTTAAATATATAATTAGTTATTAATTTAGATTAAATTTAAAGAGATTAATTCTTTTTTTTTATGCCTTTAGAAAGAGTTCTTTTATTCTAAAGATAGATGATTAAAGAAATATAATGTTAGAGCATAATAAAAGCGTAAATAGATATGAAAAAGGGATAAAGCCACTATGTTCAATAGTTTAAGTTATTTATTCAACACAGCCATTGTCGGAATTTTGGCCTATATTGGGGTCATCATTTTATTACGTATTTCTGGTAAACGAACCTTATCAAAATGGAATTCTTTTGATTTCGTTGTAACCATTGCCTTTGGTTCTATTTTAGCTGCCATGCTTTTGTCATCAAGCACCTCTTTAGCTCAAGGTCTTCTCGGATTTGGTTTATTAGTATTTTTTCAATATCTTTTGACTTGGATAGCGGCTCGTTCTTCGATTATACAAAAATTAATCAAAGCAAAACCAACGCTACTGTTATATCAAGGAAAAATTCTTGATTCTGCTATCAAAAATGAGCGAGTGAGTGAAGGAGAAATATTAGCTGCTATACGAGCTAATGGTATTTCAGCTATAGAAAATGTTGAAGCAGTTGTATTAGAAACGGACGGTAGCTTTAGTGTAATTCAGGAAAAACAGAGTAACTCTGATTCTGCTTTCAAAGATGTTCAAGGTTATAACTCCAATTTATCTAACTTAATTGTATCTTAAAGCCATCACTTCTGTGAGACTGATATCAACTTTCTTGATTAATAATAGAGAGTAAGAGTATGAGTTTAGGTAAGCATAGGATCTGATCATTATCTAAAAGAGAAAAATTAAGCTTGCAACCTGTAGAATTTAAGGTATGATTTTTATGTCTCTGGTTTTTTAATGATTAGGAGAAAAATGCGGGCAGTCATTAGTGGTTATTACGGTAAGGGAAATGGTGGCGATGAAGCTTTATTAATGTCGTTGTTGCAGATGTTACCCTCAGAGATTGAACCCATTGTCCTCTCAGGGAACCCTCGTAAAACCTATGAACAATATGGAGTTAAAACTTGTCCCAATCGTTCCGCCTTTGCTATTTTAGAAACCCTAGACAACGCTGATATTTTTATCTGGGGTGGGGGGAGTTTAATGCAGGATGTAACCAGTTTAGCCAGTCCTATTTATTATGCAGGATTGATGGCATTAGCTCAACAAAAAGGCTTAAAAACAATCGCTTGGGCGCAAGGAATTGGACCGTTAAATAGTCCTTTGACTCGCTGGTTAACTCGTCAAGTTTTATTAGGTTGCACGGCGATAAGTGTTAGAGATTATAAGTCGGCAGAATTATTGTCACAATGGCATATGAACCCCCTGATTGCCCCCGATCCGGTTTGGGCTTTAACGGCTAAATCAGTATCGGGTTTAGCGGATTTACCAGCCCCTAGAGTCGCTGTTAATTTACGCAGTCATCCCCTGTTAACCCCTCAACGTTTAAACATATTAACTCAAGCTTTAATTGATTTCCAAAAAGCCACTCGAACTTGTTTTTTATTGGTTCCATTTCAAGCTTCTCAAGATTTAGAAATAGCCCGTTCTATTGCTAAAAAATTACCCGGATCTTACCAAATTATTCAAGTCGAAAATCCTCGGGAATTAAAAGGAGTCTTTAAAGGGGTAGAAATGACCATCGGAATGCGTTTACATAGTTTAATTATGGCAGCGTCGGAAGAATGTAAATGTTTCGCCCTCAGTTATGATCCTAAAGTTAACTATTTAATGGAAGAAATAGAAATTCCTGGATGGGATTTAGATCAACTTCCTAGTGATCCTAATGTAATTAGTACCGCCTGGTTAGAATATTTTGTCAATGGTGAACCATTACTTAAAGATCGGATTCAGTCTTTAACCGATCGCGCTTTTATGCACCAAGATATCTTAAAAAAATTGATCTAATTTAAAAAAATAAAAACCCTTAGCTATTACACCAAGGGGGAAGGTAGGAGAAATCCAATGAAATGGAAACTGATTTGCTGAGATTAAGCTAGTGAACTTAATTTTTTACCGTAAAACTGAAAGTTTTTTTCTAGAAAAATTAACTAACGAGGGTGACAACAACCCCTAAGCCACTAATGAGTAATGCTGCGAAGACACCTTGTACTAAATAACCCCGTTGCTGCTGTTGTGTCGGATAAGCTGCATAATACATATCGGGTTCATTGGCAAAGTTATTGAGAATGCCGTTTTCGTCGCTGGTGGTGTACATGGTGTGTTCCTCGTTTGTCCCTATGTAAATAACTGTAACAGGCGATGTAAAACTTTGTAAAGTAGTCTTGACAAATAATTATTAATGCCTTTCATAAGGAAAAGTTATCAGGGCAGGAGAGACAGCAAAGGGGTTAACTCATATCTTGCACCTTCGACAAACCCCCCACACCCCCCACACCCCCCACACCCCCCACACCCCCCACACCCCCCTTTATAAGGGGGGCAGGGGGGGTTAGGGGCAGGG